>NZ_RQWN01000006.1 GCF_003977755.1 Haloterrigena salifodinae | reverse complement strand
TCGTCGAAGCTCTTGGGCGTGCTTTTGAGTTCTCCCTCGAGGTCGTACGTCCAGAGGTGGTACGGACACTTGATTCGCTTTGCATCGCCGGGATCGGTCATCGGCGTATCCTCGACCATCTTCGAGCCGCGGTGGGCACAGACGTTGTCGAACGCTTTGATATCGCCGTCGTGACCGCGGACGACGATCAGTTGCCGATCGCCGATCGTCCGCGTGAAGTACTGGCCGGGATCGCTGATGCTGTTGGCGTGGCCGGCGTACACCCAGTACTGGCCGAACACCTTCTCTTTCTCCCTCTCGAAGATTTCCGGGTCAGTGAAATACTTCGCCGGTAACGCATTTGATTTCTCCGTGATATCTGAACTCACTGCTTGCGTTTGTGATTCGTCCCACTGTGTCATACAAGGCCACAAATGACACACCTATAAAAAACAGTTCACCTGTGATACTGAACATCAATATAAACCAGTGAGAATTCGGGGGGTGTGGACGAACGGACGGACACAGTCTACAGAGGTGGAAGCGTATTCTTGATTCCGGCCCGTGACCAGTCGATACATTCCTGGCGATCATCAGGAAGGTGTCTCAGAACAGCGCTATCTCGTCGAGCGTGACCCTGACTCACACACCGTTCTGATGGTCAAGGCGTTTTCGGGAACGGACTCATCTAACCCTGGTAGCATCGACGGGAGAGCACTATTTGTACTCCCCCGTCGTCTGTGATCGTCGCCGCCTGAGATGGCGCTTCAGTTCCAGTTGCGTATCGATGAGTGTCTCGAGTTTTTCCTCGATCAGTCGTCTGCCGTGGCCGCTTCCTCTGTGATGAGTTCGTTCCACTGTTCGACGCCAGCTTCGGCGACCTCGCGGTCCTGGCTTACGGCACCGCCAGAGACGCCGATCGAGCCGACGACCTCGCCGTCTTGCTCGAGCGGATAGCCGCCGCCGAAGATGACGATCTGGTCGTCGTCGGTCGTCTGGAGACCGTACAGGGAGTTGCCCGGTTCGGAAGGCTCCGCCAGTTCGTGTGTCGGCATCTCCAGGGCAGCGGACGTGTACGCCTTGTTACGCGAGATGCTCACGGAGGCCAGCCAGCCGCCGTCCATGCGGTGCTGGGCGATGAGGTTCCCCTCGCTGTTTGCAACCGTGATCACCATCGGATTATCGATCTCGTCCGCTTTCTCTTCTGCCGCTTCTATCAGCTGTTTCGCTGTCTCCAGCGGAATGGACTCTACCATGCAAGAGAACGATAAGGAGTTGGCGTGAAATAAGTTGCTATTATTTCCTTAGCATGTGGTATGATTTCGGGAAACTAATGGAGAATTATGCCCTGCAAGAGACCCTGTGTGCAGATAACTAGGGTTCGCTTGATTGATTCGGGTAGCTGCAAAGGGAAGCCGCCACCCCGCGATTCAGCGTTACTATCGCCAAAAATAGTATTTAAATTTCATTTTGTGCTTCTCCGTGACTTCGTCGATATCTCTGACAGCTCTGACGGCCGTTGGCGTGTCCACACACGAAATTAAGCGTCGCCGCTCGCGATGGTACCGTAGGATAACAGTGATATCACAGTTATCCGCAGCCACCTCGAAACTCTAACTATAATTCTTCGACCACGTTTTGGTGAAGATATGGGTGAGCGATAATTATATTTGTACTCGACTGGCACCACGGAGTGTACAATTATGAACGCAGACGACAGCTTGCCGGACCAAGCAGACACTGTTATTGTCGGTGCCGGTATCGTCGGGTGCAACCTGGCGTACCAGCTCACTGAACTCGGCCGAGACGATGTCGTCGTCGTCGATCAGGGACCGATGCCAACCACTGGCGGGTCTTCCAGCCACGCGCCGGGGATCATGTTCCAGACTTCCGAGTCGAAGATCCTCTCGAAGTTCGCCAAGCACAGCCGTAACGTGTACTCGGACCTGGAGGACGACAACGGGGTCCAAGCCTACAAGGAAGTCGGCGGTATCGAAGTTGCACGCAGCGATGAGCGGATGGACTTCCTCCAGCGCCGCGTTGAGCATGCCGAATCCTGGGGACTCCCGAATCCGGAGATCCTGTCGCCCGAGGAAGTAGAAGAAAAGCTGCCGCTCGTCGACAGCGACGTGATCCAGGGTGGCTACTACTCGCCGACCGACGGCCAGGTGTCCGGCGTCGTCGCCTGCGCTGCCCTCGCCAGAGAAGCCATGGACCAGGGAGCGAAGTTCGTTCCGCATACCCGCACCGAAGACATCGAGACCGAGAACGGGTCGATCAGCTCGGTTATCACCGAAAACGGGACGATCGAGTGTAACGAAGTCGTCATCGCAACGAACATCTGGGCGCGTCAACTGGGCGAGAAACTCGACGTTCACCTCCCGGTGACGCCGGTCGAGCACCAATACACGATGACCGAGCCGCTCGAGGAACTCGCCGACAACCAGATCGACGTCAGCGATCACCCGCTGTACGAGAATTACAAGGACGTCTCCGGCGAGAAGACTGACCGCCTGCTCGCGGGCCCCGACCGGCCGATCCTCCGCGATCAGGACAACGCGATGTACTTCCGGACGCACGGAGACTCCTACGGGATCGGGTCGTACAACCACGAACCCGTCGTACCCGACCCGCGAGAGCTCGGCGGCAACGAGGAAGACGCCGAACAGGGCTCGGTCCACGAGTTCACCGAGTACCATATGAACAACGCGACGCACCCTGACCGGCCGGACAAGGCGCCCCGCCAGGCCAGCGACGAACTGCTGCCCGCCACTGAGGGGCAGGAACTCGAACACAAGTACAACGGGATGTTTGCGGAGTCGCCGAACGGCCTGCCGGTGATGGGGCCGGTCCAGAAGTATGACGGTCTCTGGACCGCGGCCGCCATCTGGGTCACTCACGCCGGCGGCGCCGGCAAGGCGCTCGCCGAGTGGATGGAAAACGGTGTCCCCCGCCTCTCCGACGGACCGATCGACCTCCGGCACTGCAACGTCAATCGGTTCGACGCCCACGAAGGCAGCTGGGATTTCGCACGAGACACCGGCGGCGAGGAGTACCGCATCGTCTACAACATCATGCACCCGAAGTGGGTCTGGACGGATCATCAGCGAGACATCCGCCGCACGCCGATGTACCACAGCCACAAGGAACTCGACGCCGAGCTGTGGGCCGAAGCCGGGTGGGAGGAACCGCAGTGGTTCGAGTCCAACGCCGACCTGCTCGCCGAGTACGGCGAGCAGATCCCGGACCGTGAGGGCTGGGAGGGCAAGTACTGGTCGCCCATCGAGGGCGCGGAGGCGCTCCACGTCCGCAACAAGGTCGGCCTCCACGACATGACGTCGTTCAACAAGATGGAGGTCGTCGGGAGCGACGCCGGAGACTTCGTTCAGCGCCTCTGTACGAACGACATGGACATCGACATCGGCGACGTCCGGTACACGCTCATGTGTAACGAGGAGGGCGGCGTCCGCGCGGACATCACCGTCACGCGCGTCGACGACGACCGCTACCTCCTCCTGACGACCGGTCGCGAGGTCGGGAACAACCACGTCGCGTGGGTCCGCGAGCAGTCCCCCGAGGACGTGGTCGTCAACGACGTCACCTCCAGCCTGGCGGCGATGGTCTGTACCGGTCCGAACGCGAGGAAGGTGCTCTCCGAGGTGACGGACGTGGACCTCTCCGACGAGGCGTTCCCGTTCTTCACGAGTCAGCAGTTCTTCGTCAAGAACGTGCCTGTCACCGCGCTCCGAGTGTCCTACGCCGGCGAACTCGGCTGGGAGCTGTACACGCCTTCCGAGTACGGCGAGCAGCTCTGGGAGCATCTCATGGAGGCCGGCGAAGAGTACGACATTCGTCCGTACGGCAACGGCGCGCTGAACGCGCTGCGCATTGAGAAGGGCTTCCGGCTGTGGGGAGAGGACCTCCACACCGAGCACAACCCCTACGAGACGGATCTCGGATGGGCCACCGACCTGGAGACCGACTTCATCGGGAAGGAAGCGGTCGTCGAAGCGGCGGAGGGGAACAACATCGACCACAAGGTCGCGTGCCTGACCCTCGACGACGAAGCAGCGACGATCCTCCCTCACCGTCCGATCTTCGACGGTGACGAACGAATCGGCTACGTACACAGTGCCGAGTACGGGTACACGGTCGGCGCCTGCGTCGTCTACACGTACCTCCCGCCGGAGTACGCGGAGCCCGAGACCGAACTCGAGATCGAGTACGAGGGCGAACGGTACGACGCCACCGTTCGTGAGGAACCGCTCCTCGATTAAAACGAGCGCACTCGACGGCGCACTGCGATCTTGCGTCTGACTTTTCATTTTCTCTCGATGGGAGCGACGCTCTGTCGTGCGGTCCGGGGGACTATCGTCAGCAAAATAGGATAGTATACTCACACCTCGATCGGGGAACCTCAGTCCGCCCGGCAGTTGACCGCGAGTTCGTCAGTGACAGTGGTAGCCCGATTCACGACGCAACGTATCAGAGGAGTCCCCGGCAAGGTCGGTACCCGTCTTGTCCAGTTCGCCAAAGCGCATCGAACGGCCGCCGGCGATTGGGGCCCGCAAGCAGACACGGTCGTCCGCGCGGTGCTGTACGTTCGGTGACGAGGTACCTTTTTACACCGCAAGGGGATACGTCAAACCGATGTACCTTCGCGCACCCGATCGACTCCTCCGCGTGGATCTCTCGACGGAGTCGGTAGAACGCGTTTCCGTCCCGGACGAGTGGCGACGACGCTACGTCGGCGGCAAGGGTCTCGGAGCGCGGTACCTCTACGAGGAACTGGACGCCGGTACCGATCCGCTCGGGCCGAACAACGTCCTGCTGTTCATGGTTGGCCCGGTCTCGGGACTCCTTCCGGGAGAGAGCCGCTACGCGGCGATCACGAAGTCCCCGCTGACTGGGGTCTTCCTCGACTCGTACGCCGGAGGGACGTTCCCGGCAGTGCTCGCGGGCGCGTTACACGATGCTGGCGGCGTCCTCGTCACCGGCCGGGCGTCAGAGCCAGTCCGACTCGTCGTGGCGGACGGAGACGTGAATATCGAGTCGGCCGAGACCTGGGGAGAAGATACCGTCACCACTGACGAGTATTTTTCCGACGCCGCGGTCGCCTGTGTCGGTCCCGGCGGGGAGAATCAGGTCGCCTACGCGACCATTTCGTCCGACGCCGGCGACCACCACGCCGGTCGGGGCGGCGCGGGCGCCGTGATGGGTGCCAAACGGCTCAAGGCTGTCGTCGCTCGGGGCGATCCCCCAGCGGGCCTCGAGGAACTGCGCGAGCGGTACGCGGAACGCTACCGCGAATCAGACGCTGGAAAGTGGCTGCAAGCGAGCGGCACCGTCGAAACGGTCGACTTTGCCAACGAGACCGGCGTCCTCCCGACGCGCGGATGGCAAGGCGGGCAGTTCGATGGCGCAGACGACATCGGCATCGCCGCCGTCCGCGAACTGGCGCGAGAGCGGGAGTACCCGGACGACGACCCCGGAGGGTACCGAGTCGAGACTGACGCGGGCGAGAGCGTCCCCCGCGGTGCGACGGCGATGACGCTCGGCGCGGGACTTGGAATCGACGATTTCGACGCTGTGGCGGAACTCGGAGCGACGTGTGACCGATTCGGTCTCGATCTGATCAGCGCCGGAAACACCGTCGCGTGGGCCATCCATGCCAGCGAGGCGAGCCTGCTAGAGCACTCGTTTTCGTTCGGTAATCCCGACGACGCACGATCACTGCTCCGCGACATCGCAACCCGAGAGACGACGCTCGGCGACGCACTGGCGGAGGGAGTCGACGTGGCGGCCGAGCGGTTCGGCGGCGACGATCTCGTGCCGACGGTCAAAGCGATGGAACTGCCCGCGTACGATCCACGAGGCGCCGAAAGCATGGCGCTGGCCTATGCCACGAGCGATCGCGGCGCCTGCCACCGGCGAGCGATCCCGATCGAGCGGGAGGTCTTCGAGAACTGGAGTCCAGGGCGGGCCGCCCGCGCCGTCGTAACTGAACAGGATCAGCGATCGATTCTCTGGAGCCTGATCGTCGACGACTTCGTCGGCGACGTCTTCGAGGATCTCGGCGCCGAGTGGCTAGACGCCGTGGGGTTGGACACCGACGGAGACCTGCAGACGATCGGGGAGCGCATCTGGACGCTTACCCGATTGTTCAACGTTCGCGAGGGGATCGCTCGAGCGGACGACGAACTACCGCCCGCGCTCCGAAAACCCCTGAAGTCGGGGCCGAACGACGGGCAGGCGGTAGACGAGGACCGTTTCGAAGCGATGCTCGACGCCTATTACGCGGAGCGCAGGTGGGGAGCCGACGGTCGACCGGCCCGCGAGACTGTCGATCGTCTCGGGTTAGACGAGGTCGTCGACGACGAGACGCCGCTGGCCGAGCAACCCATGGAACGGAAATGATTGTCACAACGGCCACTGCTCCGTCAGAACGCCAGGCCGGCTCGGCCAGTAGTCGCAGCCGAACCGTTTCGGCGCTCATCCGGCACCAGTCCGGACGAAGCTGGTCGTTTGGTAACTACGATGGCCAGTCGTCGACAACGTCCAGAAGCGGACGTAGTTCCGCAGCGTTCTGTGTTAGCGTGACTGTATTCTGGACCTGATCGTACTCGACGATATCTGCAGCTGCTAGTTTCGGAATGTCTGCGTGATAGAGCGACATGTAGACGTCTTTCACGTCCTCTTTCGAGACATCGGTCGTCCCAGTGCCGTTCTCCAAAGCGGCGACTTCATCTGCCAGGTCCGCTAACGCCATCGGGTTGTCGACCGGTAGCAGGCATTGAAGCACGCACCGACAGCGCTCGTTCGACAGAGCCTCGAGCGCGGTATCCGCTGCTATTGATTCGATATCGGTGGGATCCGGCCCCGGGGCTGCAGTCGAACAGGGGGTGTCGTCCGGCATTACAATCACGTACTTCTGTATTATACTAAAATATATTGGTGAAATAGATTTCTGATTTACCTGTACCCGAATAAAGTATTGGGGAAGCAAGTATTATTGGTGTTCTTATATTTTGTAGTCTACACCACGGAACAGCGTGTGGCCGCGTGAAGCGAGCGGATTCAGTCACGAAATTTCGGCTGTCAAGCGCTCACCGAAACTCCGTTTACTCGGCACACTCGGCCGCGGGATCGCCTATCTCCTCGACAGGGCTGTCGGAATGGTCGACGAGTACGCGCACCAGCATGCCGAATTGAACCGCTACGGCTTCCCGAAGTTCGTTGCTTCCTCGGTATCGGTACCGAAATAATGCTCGTGGCGGCCGTTTTCGTGGACATTACCGGTGTACACCGGACGGAGATCGTTACCGGAGGCTGCCGCCGCAGCTTCCGTTTTGGCTTTCTGGAATCGGGGGTTCGTCATCACACCTAATAGTAGTTCAGAGATTCCTCACCTCTTTGATAATTTAAGTGAATGATCGGCGGGGGCCGACTTGCGTCGATCCGTTGAAACCAGATTGGCTGTGAGCGGGTACGGGAGAAGGATCTGTAACAGGGACCACCAACAACCCGATTGTGATGCACCCACAACGTCGGCCGTGGGTTTAATCCCGATATCACGTAAAAAATAAGTATAGTAATTCGGTCATGAGAGTTTTTATCCCTGCGATTCAACGGTATAACCAATGGAACGAGGCGCAAGTACCGCTGATCGCTCACCGCTCGTCCGCGTCGCGACCGACGTAGCGGCAAACGGTGACGAACAGATTATGACGGCGATGCGAGACGAAGCCGATTCGATACCGGTGGTCCGCACGGGACCGGTCGGTGTGCCGGGGAGCGAACCACTCGTGATGGCGACGAGCGAGGGCCGGACGGCGTTCTTCGCCAAACCGGAGCCGTCGACCGCTCGAGACGTCGTCGATACACTGGAAGACGGACCCATCCCAGCGGATGACGCTGATGCGGCCGCCGAACACGGGCCCGAGACGACGACGCTTCCGGTTCCGAACACGGGGCCGCTCTCGATCGGTCGACGGTCGGTGCTTGGCCGGTGTGGATGGGTCGATCCGCTCGATCCGAAAGAGTGGTCGACCGTCGCGTCCGAACGAACCGCCGAGTCGGTGACAGATATCGGACTCCTCGGTCGGGGTCGCGGCGACGCCGCCGCCGATGACCCCGTCGCCAACGCGTGGGAGACCGCGCGGGACGCGGACGGAGATTCGGTCGTGGTTGCCAATGCGAACGAGACGCGCGACGAGCAGCGAGCGGACGAGGTGCTGCTCGGCGGAGCGCCGATAGCCGTCCTCGACGGGATAGCCGCCGTCGCCGAGTACGTGGGTGCCGACGACGCCGTCGTCTACCTGAACGAGGAGGATAGCCACCTGCATCGACACCTTCGCGAAGCGATCGATACAGTCGCGGGCGAACTGCCGATCGTTCCGCAGCTGGTGGCTGGCCCCGACGAGTACCGCGCCGGCGCCCCGACGGCCGCGCTCGAGGCGATGGAAGGCGCCGACCGCATCGAACCGCGTCTCCAGCCGCCGTCACCCGCCACGCACGGTCTCTACGGACGGCCGACGGTCATCCACACGCCGCGGACGTTCGCACAGGTACGGCGGGCTATCCGCGATCCGGACGCCTTCGACGTGGATGCCGCCGATCCGGGCACCCGGTTGATCACCGTCGCCGGCGACGTCGCCGATCCGGCGACCATCGAACTCCCGTCAGACAGTAGCCTTTCGGTGGTACGAGACGCCGTCGAACTGACAGGATCGTTCAAGATGGCCTGCGTCGGCGGGATCCTCGGCGGTATCACACGGGACCTCGACGTCGCCCCGACCGCACAGTCGCTCGCAGCGGTCGGTCTCGGAACCGACGGCGTGGTCGAACTGCTGAACGACGACCGGTGCGTGGTCGCCGACGTCGGCGAGCGCGCTCGATTCGCGTCCACCGAGAACAGCGGCCGCTGCGTGCCCGGCCGCGAAGGGACGAAACAGCTCACCGAACTCCTGCGAGACGTCTACCAGGGATCGCTCGAGACCGACACGATCCGAGAACTGGGTCGAGTGATGGTACGGTCGAGCAACTGCCAGATCGGCGCTCACGCGCCTCGCCCCGTGACGACCGCGATCGACGAGTTCGAACCGGAGTTCCACGTACACGCCGACGGTCGCTGTCCCAGCGGAACCTGTACTGAGAAACTATGAGCACTGACGACACACTTCCGGGCGTTCCCGATATCGAAGACTCGCAACCGAATACGCCGGTCTCCGCCACGTTCGAGACAGGGACCGCGAACGATCCCGAGGCCGGCACCCGCAGCGACGGGCCGACGACGGTGACGATCAATGGCAAACCGGTGACTGTTCCACCCGAGTCGACCATCATCGACGCGATGCAGACCGTCGACGACGAGACGGTTCGTGTCGATCCCGGCGCGGACGGCATTGATGACGACGCCGACGTCCCCGCGCTCTGTTACTACGACCGCGACGGCGACTGCAGCGGTGAGATCGGGCCGCGCAGCGAGTGCCGGACCTGCATGGTCGAGACCGACGAGCACGGCCTCGTTCCCTCGTGTTCGTTCCCGGCCGAGGAGGGGCTTACCGTGCAGACGGACACTCCCGATGCCGAAGAGACACGCAGCGTCAACCTCGATCTGGTCCTCTCGAACCACAACCTCCGGTGTACGACCTGCAACGGCAACGGCCGCTGCGAACTACAGGATACTGCAATCAGCGAGGGCGTCGACCATCCGCGCTATGGCGTCTTCGGCGATCGTGACGAGTACGAACCGCTCGACGACAGTTCGTCGTTCATCCAGATCGACCGGAACAAGTGCATCCTCTGCAACCGGTGTGTCGAGGGCTGTAACGACGTGCAGGTCGAGGGCGTCCTCCGCATCGAGGGCCACGGCGAGGACACCCGAATCGGCTTCCAGTCCGACGCCGAGACGATGGCCGAGTCCGACTGCGTCTCCTGTGGTCACTGCGCGACCGTCTGTCCGACGGGCGCGTTGACGGAGAAGGACATCGGCGGCGCTGCGACACTTCCGCTTCCAGGGTTCACTCAGCGCAACTCCATCGGGACGGTTATCGGGCACGAGGCTGCCGAAACGCTCGACGACACGACGGCACCGAATCGCTCGCCCGACCCCGGCGGAGAGAGTCGGATCGGAGCCAGCCCCAGCGTGAGTCCGGACGATCGAAGCGGCGTCGCACGGTTTATGTCCCAGAGCAGGCGCCGTGCGATGGACCTCGCCACCGAGTACGGCCACAAAGCCATGTTGGCGGGCGAACACACCGCCGAGAACATCGCGACGAAGGTGCTCCCCGAGGGGAGATTGTTCGACGTCGCGTCGACCGTGAGCGACTACCGCCTCGGCAAGATCGACAAGGAGGAGACGACGTGCGGGTTCTGTGCGGTCGGCTGCCGATTCGAGATGTGGGGCAAAGACGGCGATGCGATCGGCGTCCAACCCGTTGACGATCCCGCCCAGGCGCCCGCCAACAACTTCTCGACCTGCGTGAAAGGGAAGTTCGGCCACGAGTTCGCCAACAGCGACGAGCGGATCACGGAACCGCTCGTGCGCACCGACGACGGCGAGTTCGAGACGGCGTCCTGGGACGAGGCGCTCGACCGCGTCGCCGACGAGTTGCGCGCGATCCAGGACGAACACGGCATCGACGCCGTCGGCTGTCTCGCGTCGTCGAAGGGGAGCAACGAAGAGGCGTATCTCGTCCAGAAGTTCGCCCGACAGGTTCTCGGAACGAAAAACATCGACAACTGCGCGCGGCTCTGTCACTCGACGACGGTGGCAGCGCTGCAACAGACCCTCGGATACGGCGCCATGACCAACCGCATCAACGAGGATATCGGCGAGGCCGACGCCTACCTCATCACCGGGTCGAACACGACGGAGTCGCACCCTGTTCTGGCGACCCGAATCAAGCAAAACGTCCGAGACGGGGCCGACCTGGTCGTCTTCGATCCCCGTGAAGTCGGCATCGCCGAGCACGCAGACCAATACACGCGGACCAAGCCCGGGTACGACGTCGCTTGGCTCAACGGTCTCATTCGATACATCGTCGAGAACGAGCTCCACGACGAGGCGTTCATCGAGCGCAACACGAAGGGGTTCGAGAAAGTCAAGGAGAAGGTGCAGGCATTTACGCCTGAGAAAGTCGAAGAACTGGCAGGCATTCCGCCCGAAGAGCTGAAATCCGCCGCCGAGACGCTCGCCGACGCCGAGACCGTCGTCTTCGGCTGGGCGATGGGGATGACCCAGTCCAGTCACGGCACGCAGAACCTCCTCGCGATGGCCGATCTCGCCCTCACGCTCGGCCAGGTCGGTAAGCCCGGCGCCGGGCTCTCACCCTTCCGGGGGCAGAACAACGTGCAGGGCGGCGGTGGTGACATGGGAACGCTTCCCGGAAGCCTTCCGGGCTATCAGGATCCGGCAGACGCCGAGGTCGCCGAAAAGTTCGAAGAAACGTGGGGCGAGCGCCCGCCCGAAGAGCCAGGGCTCAAGGTACCGGAGATGCTCGCAGAGGCTCACGAAGGCAACCTGCGTGGAATGTACGTCGTCGGGGAGAACCCCGCGCTGTCCGAACCCGACATCCAGCACGCCGAAGCGGCGCTCGAGAAACTCGAGTTCCTCGTCGTCCAAGACATCTTCATGACGGAAACGGCGACTCACGCGGACGTGATCTTGCCCGCAGCGACGTCGCCGGAGAAACACGGTACGTTCACTAACACCGAGCGCCGCGTCCAGCGGGTGCGCCCAACTGCGACGCCGCCCGGAGCGGCGCGCCAAGACTGGGAGATCACGCAGGACCTGGCCAACCGGCTCGAGTATACCTGGGACTACGACCATCCGCGGGAAATCATGGACGAGATCAGCGACCTGGTCCCGATCTACGGTGGCGTCAGCTACGACCGCCTCGAGTCGGGCGACGAGCACGGACTCCAGTGGCCCTGCTGGGACGAAGACCACCCCGGAACGCCGTACCTCTACGATTACGAGGACGGGGAGTTCAACTTCGACGACGGGATGGCGCGTTTCGTGCCCGCGGACGGTGGACATCCCGGCGAGTTACCCGACGAAGAGTATCCGCTCACGCTCACCTCCGGGCGGGTGCTCTACCACTGGCATACCGGCCAGATAACCCGACGTGTCGAGGGGCTCATGAGCCACGTCGGCGAGAGCTTCGTTGAGATCAACCCCTCGACGGCCGACGAACTCGGCGTCGCCGACGGCGAGTACGTTCGGGTCGAGTCTCGCCGCGGAGACATCGTCGTCAAGGCGACCGTGACCGACCGCGTCGGTGACGGGACGCTATTCATCCCGATGCACTTCGCTGCCGGCGCGGTCAACAAGCTCACCCAGGAGAGCTTCGACCCGCACACCGGCATTCCCGAGTACAAGGTGTCCAGTGTCCGCGTCGAACCGCTCGGATCGGACGCCGATCCGGACGTACTCCAGGCACCCGACGCCGGAGCTGATAGCGACGGCGGAACCGTAGTCAGCGACGACTGATCGTCGCGGGCATCTCGCTCGTCAACTGCTTCTGTTCGAGCGAACTTCTCGTCTCGGAGCCATCACGAAGGTACCGAATCACCGCCCGGTTCGGACGCTCTCGAAGCGCACGAGCCGAAAAACGAACGCCGACCACTGAACCGCTCGCCGTCCGTATCGCCGAGAATCAGTCTATCGGTTCGTTCGCCCCCGTACGGCCCTGGCCCGCGTCTGGTATGGAGTCAGAACGGTTTTCTCGTCGGCGATAGCGCCGGCGACCGGACCGATCACGTAGATTGCTACGTGCGTCCGAAAGTTCGCGTCATCGAGGAGACGGTTCTCCGGTCGATTGTCTCGGAGACAAGGGGGAGGGTCACACCATCGGCGATATCTGTCATTTGTTCACGGCGGCTTGTCCCCGTTCGCACGGTCCGCAAGACTCCGTCTGGCGCTTATTACGGAAAACCGAGTGCTCCGGAACGATCGTTGTTCGCCGTCGACTGCGATAGGTCGCGCACAGCAGTCGCCCGCGGCCAGTGCTAACGGGCTAGATCGGTCTCCGACCGACGAAGCGGCCCGACCGGAACTAGCTTCGATCGGGTGCGGGTCTCGCCTGCGAAAACCTCAGCCGAGTTGGCCCCATCAGGACGCGCCGTAGCCGACTTCCTCTCGAAGTTCGTCCCACGATTCGTGGAACCCGTACGTCGCCTCCGACTCCGTACTGATGGTGTTCTGGTACACGTCGTCGTACTGTAATAACTGCGTCCAGCCGTCGTGGTACCGGTAGCTACAGTATTGGCACATGGACGACCATACCACGCCGGACGGAAAAGGCGTATCGGTAAAACCGAGCAACGGCCGACTGTCCCGGAGTCGTCAACCCGGTCATAGCCTCACTGGCAGAACGCCGTTAGACGGCATCCGTGCGAACACGTCACGCTGTGGACGATCGGTTCCTCGTGGCCGACTGAGACTACTCGGTTACCGCGAGCGCCTCGATTTCGACTGCGGCGCCTTTGGGAACGCGGCCGACCTCGACGGCGCTTCTGGCGGGCGGCTCTTCGTCGAAGAACTCGCTGTACGCCTGGTTGAACTCGTCGAAGTCGTCGATATCGTCGAGGAACACGGTCGTCTTGAGGACGTCGTCCATCGATCCCCCTTCGGACTGGAGGATCGCGCTGACGTTTTCGAGACACTGTCGAGTCTGTTCGTCGACCGGCGCATCGTCGAGGAGTTCGCCGTCGGTTGTGAGCGGAAGCTGACCCGCAGTGAAAAGCATCTCACCGTTCGTCGTTGCCTGGCTGTACGCGCCTACGGCTGCCGGAGCATCGTCGGTACTGATTGCACGCTTCATAGACACCGATATCCGCTCCTCTATCTTAAAGGCAGGTAGTGTGCGGGTTTACCAGCATATAACGTCAGAGATATTATTTCTTGAGGTTGAATATCCGCTGCACGCAAGATACTTACCGTCCATAATCGACGTCTAGATATGGCGTTCAAACAATCGCTCGAGCAGATAGATCCGAATACGGCCGAGGCCATCGACCTCGAGCGTGAGCGGCAGGAATCGACGCTGGGGATGATCGCCTCCGAGAATCACGTCTCGAAAGCTGTGCTCGAAGCACAGGGGAGCGTCCTCACGAACAAGTACGCCGAGGGATACCCCGGCGGGAGATACTACGGTGGCTGCCAACACGTCGATACGGTGGAGGAACTCGCTATCGAACGCGCGAAGGAACTGTTCGGAGTCGACCACGCCAACGTGCAACCCCACAGCGGCACGCAGGCCAACATGGGCGTGTACTTCTCCGTGCTCGAACCGGGTGACAAGATACTGTCGCTGTCACTCTCGCACGGTGGACACCTCTCGCACGGCCACAACGTCAACTTCTCGGGACAGCTCTACGACGTCGAACAGTACGAGGTCGATCCCGAGACGGGGTACATCGATTACGACGAACTCGAGAGCCTTGCGCGCGAGTTCGACCCGGACATCATCGTTAGCGGCTCCTCGGCGTATCCCCGCGAGTTCGAGTACGACCGTATCGGCAAAATCTCGGATGCGGTCGACGCCTACCACCTCGCGGACATCGCCCACGTGACCGGCCTCATTGCGGCCGGCGTTCACGAGTCGCCAGTCGAACACGCGGAGTTCGTCACCGGGAGCACGCACAAGACGATCCGCGCCGGCCGCGGTGGCATCATCATGTGCGACGAGGAGTTCGCGGACGATGTCGACTCCGCGGTGTTCCCCGGCGCGCAGGGCGGGCCGCTGATGCACAGCGTGGCCGGCAAGGCCGCAGGGTTCGCAGAAGCGAACACCGATGCGTTCCAGTCCTACGCCGTACAGACCATCGCTAACGCGAATACGCTCGCCGACGAGTTCGACGACCGAGGACTCTCGCTGGTGAGCGGTGGAACGGACAAGCACCTCATGCTCGTTGACCTCCGCGACTCCCACCCTGACATCACGGGAGAGGAGGCCGAAGAGCTACTGTCCGACGTCGACATCATCGTCAACAAGAACACCGTTCCCGGCGAGACGCGGTCGCCCATGGTGACCAGCGGGATCCGCGTCGGCACGCCGGCGCTCACGACCCGGGGATTCGGAGAAAAAGAGATGAAGACTGTCGCCGACCTCATCGTGGACGTGCTCGACAATCCCGAGGACGAGGACGTTCACGACCGAGCCGCCTCGACGGTCGAACACCTTTGCCAGGAGTTTCCCATCTACGGGTAGCGGGAGGGTATCGTCCCTCGAGTGTCCTCAAGTACGCGCTGCTCTTTTTACGCGATTCGACCAGTAACGCCGTTACGGTCGGTCTTTTCGAGAGAGGAGACGGTCAGCAACCAATCGTGACTCCGGACTGCGTTCGAGGGCACATCGTGTACACGATGACTCGAGCCTGCCGCCTCGATCGACGGGCGCTCTGACCGAACTGCGCGACACTGTTTGCCGCCGTGCAGTCCAGTTATCGTGTCCCGCGACATCGGCAGCGGAGTGAGGTGAACAGGCGGCAACGTCAGTGAGGACAGATCGCTGTACAACGAGAAGGAGAACTGAGGCGACGTCGTCTGCACTGATGAACCGATGCGTTCCCGTCGCCGCGACCGGACGGCCTACTCTCGATTTCGGCCAATTGTGTCTCTCGGAACCACCGCTCTCGTCGTCAGGCGTGCTTCTGTGGATCCCGCTGCAACCGCGAGAAGCGGGGCACAGCAAGTCCGAGGGTGATCAATCATCATCCGACTCTCGAGCTGCTGTCCCCCCTGAAGCGTCGAGTCTCGTGGACTGATCCGACACGGAATCCGAACGATCAGTGTCGAAGAACACCGGGTAGATATCGTGACAGGGATAGCTGATCGCCAACACCGCGAGGATGGTGATGACGGCGAAGGGACCGCCGGTGATAATCGACGCCGCCTGAAGCGCGTCGACGCCGCCGACGACCATCAGCAGGGACGCCAGTGCCCCGACCAGAGCGCCCCAGATCACGCGGTTGATCGTGGACGGCTCGAGTTCGCCGCCGGTCGTGAGCATTCCCAGCGCCAGCGTCGAGGAGTCCGCCGATGTGACGAAGAACGTCGTGATCAGCAACAGGAAAAGGAGGTTCAGTACGTCGCCGGCGGGTAATGCTTCGAACAGCGGGTACCCGGAGCCGGCGACGCCGTACTCGGAGATGACCTCCAGGATATCTGCCGCGTTGGTCGATTGTTCCGAAATCGCGATGCTACCCATGATCCCGAACCAGGGGATCGTCACCGCCGTCGACGCCAAGACGCCGGTGACGACTACCTGACGGATCGTACGGCCCCGCGAAACGCGGGCGATGAACAGCCCAACGAACGGCGTCCAGGAGAACCACCAGGCCCAGTAGAAGATGGTCCAGTTGCCGACCCAGCTCGAACCGTTGCCCGCGTTCATGAAGAAACTCATCGCGACGAACTGATTGATATACTGTCCGAGCGCTTCCGTCGTGACCGACATGATGTACGCTGACGGGCCCAGCACGAACGTCAGAAGCATGACTACCACGAATAGTCCCATGTTGAACCGGGACACCCGACGGACACCCTTCTCGATACCCACCGTCACTGACAGCGTAAACGCGATCGTCAGGCCGACGATCGCCAGAATCGTCCCGGCGTCACCGACCGATACCCCGGTAGTGTACTCGATACCGGTCAGGAACTGACTCCCGACGAACCCGAGCGTCGTCGAGATACCGCCGAGGGTGGCGAACACCGCGAGGATGTCGACCAGTTTCGCCCAGACGCTGTCCAGGTTGTCGATGCCCAAGAATGGAGTAAGCACCGTCGAGACGCGCATGGGGGCGTCGTGCCGGTACGTGTAGAACGCTATGGGAAGCGACATGATAGCGTACGCGGCCCACGCAGAAAGCCCCCAGTGAAAGAACGTGTACTGGACGGCACCGACCGCTGCGTCGGCCGTCTGGGACTCGGCGCCGACGAGTGGCGGAACCGTGTCGTAGTGGAAGATCGCCTCTGCTGGGCCCCAGAACACGATCCCTGCACCGATTCCGGCCGAGTACAGCATCGCGAAGTACGACAAGAAACTGTACTGTGGCTCCTCGTCCGGCTTGCCGAGCTTGACGTTCCCCCACGGACCGAACACCAGGAAGAGCGCGAACGCCACGACGAAGAACATCGCGAGGAGGTACATCCAGCCGACTTTTTCCTCCACTAACGAGTTCACACGCTTGACGGCGCTGGCTGCGGCGTCCGGCATCAGAGCGAAGGCGACGACTGCTACCAGCGCTGTGAGGAACCCGACGAGAAACACGGGAACGTCAAGCTCGTTCGCGAACCGAGCGAAGCGACCGTCTGGATTAGAGTCACCCATACGAAGTCAGTTGTCCCGGTCGTGCGCTGTGCGCGTCGACGTGAACTCGAACGATCTCGCGACACTGTTCTCCCCTCGCACGTCCTCGACTCCTGTTCTCTCCGCTTGCGCGGCTCTCGTGTCTCGAGTTAGCATACGACTATCCTATCTCCTAACGTTCCGTGATGAGATATAAACCCACCGGAGCTGTTATTATCAAACATATTCTGTCAAAAATTAGGAGGGCGTCCCTTTTCGCGGTGGGCCGTCCACTAATTGTACGTTCACTCCCACTTTCGGTTCACATCTTCGACCGTGTCTCCCCTGGATCCGATCGCCCAAATGGTGGACTCAGCGTGTTCGGCACCGCTCGTTTCGATCCGGAAGGGTTCGCGATAATTTCGGAGATCTGTTTCGTCTCACCCGGGAACTGGTTACGCGCAAGTCTTGGCGCACCTACCTCTGACGAACTCTCCAGGATAGGTGGTCTGATCTTTGATCTCTATCGGCGCTGTCGTAGCCTGGACTGGATCTCACGAGATAGTGAGTCTCGGTGTCACTCGATTGGTCAAGCTACCGACTTTTTCTTGGGAGCATCCCTAACAAGAATATGTCGTCTTGTTAATAATATCAAAACATCAATTTTCTCACATGCGAACGTCCCCTGAAGACACGTAACATCGAGTTACAAGACAGACTTTGGAAGTCTTAGTTTAATATCATGATCTTTTATTATAGCCTAAGTTATAAGTTGATAAACTAAAAATGTTAGGAAGTATACAAAAGTATTTTCTCCTCAGTCGTTCTCTGAACCACGTAATGATGAATTTGAGAAGGATAAAAAACACATTCTATCACGATTGCAGTACATTCCATCACGATTTTGACAGTGAAGAAGAGCTGTTAGTATCGGTCATCAATGCGATAGCGAGCGCCGAAAACCGCTCCCCGACCGATATCGATCCGCTATACGGTAGTATCGAGCCGAAGCTACTCAATTCATTCTCAAAGTGTGCAGACGCGAGCGACGGATCACCACCGGTGAGCCTCACCTTCTCCCACGAGGGGTACCAGATAACCGTCGACGGGACGGGGAAAATAGTCTTGAGCCGAGACGAGACCAGTTCTTCGGCCCTCTCTTTCATCCGCCCGTCCAGCGAGAGTAGCTTGCTCGAGGAGTCGTCAGGAAAATTCACCTGTCATCACGACTTCGAGGCCGATCACTCTCTCACAGTCAGGCTCGTCAAGGCTCTCGCCGCAATCAAAGGCACTCGACCTACGGAAATTACCCCGCTCTACGAGAGTATTGATCCAAAAGTCCTCAGTATACTCGGTGACTATGCTGACGAGCGAGACGAACCCTCCCCTGTTTCCTTGGAGTTCGTCCACTCGGACCATCGAATAACTGTCGACGAGCGTGGGAAGATCTCTATCCGTGAGAGCACCCCGAATTCCAATGTAACTGACGTTGTTCGCGCCGCCTGGAATTCAGAACCACCGCTAACCGCACCTCGCTAGAACCCACTGCACAGACTATCTACTACTCGTATCGTTTAGCTCAGAATCTACGATAATTGTCGAAAGTAATTAAATATGAGATCAAAAGATAGCATCAGGGAGGGAAAATCGAGCGTATCGAGATTCGTTGACGAGCTCGACACGACAGTTTTTGTCGCAGGGTTTGTCCTCTCTCTTACAGCCATAGTAACCTTTCTCACGTATCCTCAATTGTCGGTAGGAGCGGTTCTTGCGGTTACGGATCATATTAGATACAACTACACATGGGTCTACGTCGTCACCATGTTTCTCATGCTACTGTTTGTTCTCTTCCTATTGTTCGGGAAGTGGAGAGACATTACGCTGGGAAAGCCGGCAGAGGACCCGGAGTTCACACTCTTTGAATTCTTCGCGATGATGTTCTCGGCAGGCATCGCGGCGGGCATCGTGTTCTGGGGCCCAGCAGAGGCGATCTTCCACTACGACACGGTTCCGCCGCTGATCGATGCGGAGTCGCAGATGCCTGCAGCGGCGACAGGAGCGGTCCAATACACGCTCTTTCATTGGGGAATTTACTATCTAATACCCTACACGATAATCGGGATCCCGATCGCGTTCCTCTCGTACAGGCACGACGCGCCGTTGCGGATATCGACGCTTCTCGTGCCTTTCGTCGGCATTGACGGACTCGACAACGTCTGGGGAAAACTACTTGATATCTTTGCGGTGCTTGTCACTATCGGTGGGATCACGACGACGCTGGGGTTCATCGGGAGCCAGCTCCTAAGCGGCGTTCAATACACCACCGGGATAACATTTGGAAATACGGAAACGATCCTACTCATCTCCGGGTTAACGGTCGTTTTTACGCTCTCGGCAGTCTTGGGCATCGAACGAGGGATTCGACGATTATCGCTGTTTAATGTTATCCTATTTTCGATTCTGGGGGTGCTCACGTTTCTCGTAGGGCCGACTAACTTTATAATAAATTTAGGAGTACAAGCGACAGGAGGGTATCTCGATGACTTCTTCGAGATGAGCCTGTACACCGGAATGGGAGAGGGCAACGGATGGATCGGCTCCTGGACTGTGTTCTACTGGGCATGGGTGTTCTCGTGGGCGCCGTTCGGCGGCCTGTTCGTCGCGCGCATCTCTCGCGGGCGAACCGTACGTGAAGTGGCTGCCGCAACCATCTTCGGGGCAACAGCAGGGACGCTCCCCTGGTTCTACACGATGGGCGGTACAGCTATCTGGCTCCAACGCTCTGGGCGCGCCAACCTGCTCGAAGAGATTTCAGCACACGGCATCGCCATCTCCGGATTTCCGATATTTAATGCACTACCTCTGGGACCGCTACTGGGAGGTCTGTTCCCGGTTCTTATCACCACGTTCTTTCTCACGTCCGCAGACTCCTCGACGCTTGCACTTGGGATGTTAACGACCGGTGGGAAAGAATCGCCGTCTAGTCTCAACCGCATCATCTGGGGAACACTGACGGGCATTCTTGCGTCGCTACTCATCGTTGGAGGGGGGGTCCCGGCACTGCGATCGTTAGCAATTCTTTCGGGACTTCCGTTCGTCGCGATTGCGATGCTCGCTATCGTCGCCACAAGCATCGAATTTCGGAAAGTCGCGCCGATATTCGAACGTTCTGCGACGGACAAAGAGTCGTCCAGGCTGGAACCCTACGAGGAGTCACCGAAATCCCACGAGGAGTCACAGCGCAAAGACTGACACTCCGCTGGGCGAAGACGATCCGTGCTTGAGGAACCGCTGGAGAGAGCAGGTCACAGAGTTTGTTTAGACCAATGCTCGCAGACCTGCTCATTGCGAGCTATGAGACGGATTTAGGAGAATCTTGGGAGAACGAGTGGACGGCGGTTGCATCAGGGTGTTCGCCGTCCGCCTCCATCAGACCGGTTGTTCGCTTCGAGAGACAACGACGATTCTCGCTGAATTAGGCGTTGAATGCTCTCACGGAGCAGTTTGGAACGGGGTTCATCGGCTGGCTGACAGCGGACGCGACCCGCCGATGTCCACGAGAGTGAAGCTCGCGTGTGGCCGCTTGGAGCGCTTTGCGCTCCAATGGTCGGCGAATCGAAAATTCGCCTCGATAGCAGAACGCGAAGCATTCTGCGGACGGCTTCGCTGTCGCAGGTCGCCATTGATGGAACCACTGTCAAGATTACCGGCAACTGGTCTTCGGTATACGATGCAATAGACATAGATTCGCGACTAATTCTTGATGTCGCAGTGTTCGGACAGCGAGGCACCGATTCAGCCGCTGCGTTCCTGCATCGATTGATCGAGAAACGCGATCTCTTCGAGATGGTGTTTCTCGTCGATGGCTACGGCTATCTGACTGTCCTCTCTCGAGTAGGATTGAGCGGTCAACTCGGTTATGTCGAGAGGAATCTGATCGAAAAGTGGGTGCAAACCGTCAAGGTTCGGGTTGACCGCTTTCATAACTCGTGGGTGGACGGTCGTGTGAGCGTCAGAGAATGCCTTGAATAGTTTGTACACTACAACACACAACAACCGTACCAATAACTCAAGTAACAGATGTCAATGGAGGTGCTAAACTAGTCAGTGTCTACGCACCCAGATAATAATCCATCTCACGCGGTTACCGATACCAGTTACAATATCCAAACTATTTATGTTCTATGTTGGAGAGAGAAACCAGAAATAGTTAACAAAAACTCCTCGCACCCCAGTGATTTATCATACAGAACGACAATGGGCAACCGAGAACAAAGCAAATGACGGCCATCACAACAGGCGATCATCTAGTTATCCGGGTCGCTGCCGGCGATCCAGACAGAGACCCCTCTCTGTCCACCGCTGGCTTCGACGGTCCAATCGTCAACGTCGGCCCAACGGGAGTGCCCGCACTCGAACCGCTTATCGCAGTAACTGCCGCGGGCCGGACTGCGCTTTACACACACTGTTCGACGGCCGATCTCGAGTCGATCACAGCGAGCGTCGAGGAAACTGGGGATGTCGATGGTGCAGACCCAGATGCCGTCGTTTCGCACGCCCCGGATCGAAACCGGTTGCCGACCGCACCGTTACCGGGACTGCGAGCTGGCGATCGACGCGTGCTCGGGGCATGCAGCTGGCGACGTCCGACGAGCGTCGCAGACCACAAGGCCGCCGGCGGATTCGCTCCGAGTGATGCGGAAACGGTATTGACGGTCGGCAACTCCCTGAACGGTCGCGGGTGGGGTGATCTGTGTCAGGACGACCCCCTCGCCGAGACGTGGCGAACAGCCCGCGCGACAGATGGCGATCCGGTTGTCGTGGTGAATGGACACGGATCACCCGCTGACACGCTTTTGCTTTCCAGCGCGCCGTTCGAGGTCCTTGACGGCGCGTCGGTTCTTGCGAGCACCGTCGCCGCCGACCGAATCATCGTCTACGCGTCGTCGGAGGACGATAATGCGGTCAAGACAGTTAGTTCAGCAGTCGACACCTACCCGGATCCCGCAGCCCCGATGGAGGTCGTCACCGGTCCCGAGGAGTACCGGGCAGCCGAGCCGACGATGGCGATCGAAGCCATAGAAGGGAACCACCGACTGGAGGCTCGTCTCCGGCCTCCAGGACCTGAACGCGTAGGGCTCGACGGTCGGCCGACGCTCGTTCATACGCCGCGGACGCTTGCACACCTCGCCGTGGGTCTGCGCGAGGGCATTGACGAACAAACGCGCGTGATGACCGTCCGTGGCGATGTCGATTCCGTCGCGACGGTCGAACTCTCGGAGACACAGAAGCTGTCGGAACTAGTCGATACTGTCGGTGTTGATGGATCGTTCAAGGCCGCTTGCGTCGGCGGCCGATTCGGCGGGATCACCCGTGATCTTGATGTCGGGATTGGAGTAGAAGCTCTCAATAACGCCGACCTCGGAACCGATGGAATCGTCGATGTCCTCTCTGACGCCCGGTGTCTGGTCGAGTTCGTCGGCCAGCGTGCAAGCTTCGCCGCCGAGGAGAACTGCGGCCGATGCGTGCCATGTCGGGAGGGAACGGCGCAGTTGGCGTCGTTGCTTCGGAACGTCTACGACGGCGAGTTCGACGCTCAAGCCATTGCGGAACTGGATCGTGTGATGGCTAGTTCCAGCATCTGCGTGTTCGGTGAGCGGGCAGGTCGACCCGTCCGGACCGCCATCGAAGCGTTCACATCGGAGTTCAAGGCGCACGCGGAGGGTCGCTGTCCCGCGGGGACCTGTCTCGAGCCACTGGAGGCCTAACCTATGAGTTCGGAAAACCCACAACAGATCGATGCACCGCCGCTGACAGAGGAAATCGCGCCCGGAACGGCGACGGATCCCCCAGTTGGGAGTACCGACGTGGCGACCGTGACCGTCGACGGAGCCACCATCGACGTGGCGGCCGGTGCAACGCTGCTAGATGCGATCGAGGCAGTCGAGACTGACGATTCCGTTCCAGCATTATGTAGCTACGACCGCCAAGAGATCGGTCCACGAAGTGAATGCCGAACTTGTATGGTTGGGACTGACGAACACGGCGTCGTACCGGCGTGTAGCTTCCCGGCCAAGGACGGCCTCACCGTTCAGACCGGCGCAGCCGATGCTGCCGAAGCTCGAGACGTTAACCTCGATCTCGTCCTGTCAGATCACAACCTTCGATGTACAACCTGTGGGAAGAACGGGCGGTGTGAACTGCAGGACGCGGCTATCGAACAAGACGTCGAAGAACCACGATACGGCGTCCTTGACGACCGCGACGAATACGAGCCGATCGACGACTCCTCGTCGTTCATCCAGATCGACCGCAACAAGTGCATCCTCTGTAACCGCTGTGTCGAAGCTTGCAACGATGTGCAGGTCGAAGGTGTCCTCCGCATGGAGGGCTCTGGACAAGACACCCGAATCGGGTTCCAGAGCGACGCAGAGACGATGGAGGAGTCAACCTGTGTCTCATGTGGACACTGCGTGACCGTCTGTCCGACTGGCTCACTCGTTGAGAAAGGGATCGAGGACGCAACGACGATCCCCCTCCCCGGCTTCACACAGAAGAACAGCGTTGGGAAGACCGACGAGAGCACTGGAACGTCAAAGGGACCGATGACGCCGAAGAAGCGCACCGAACACACGCTCGAGACACCCACGACTGAAATGACCGACTCTCCGAGTGATGACGGAATATCGAGTGATACATGGGACGACGACCAGAGCGGAGGTGACTGGTTGTGAACGATGACCTCGACGGTGTCGCGGGATATATGCAGCAAGCTAAGAACCAGGCAATAGAGAACGTTGAACACGTCGCCGAGGGTGTCGCCGCCGAGACACTTCCCGAAGGCAAACTGTTCGAGATCGCGCAGTCGATCGGTGACAAACGGCTGGAAGAACTGAACGTCGAAGACACCACCTGTGGCTACTGTGCGGTCGGTTGTCGGTTTGATCTCTACACCGACGGCGAAGCGGTCCTCGCAGCGCGTCCGACCGACGAGGAGGACGCACCCGTCAACGGAATCTCGACGTGCGTGAAAGGGAAGTTTAGCTACGATTTCGTAAACTCCGACGACCGGCTGACCGCGCCACTGGTCCGTGACGAATCCGGCGAGTTCCGCGATGCGACGTGGGACGTAGCGCTCTCGAGGGTCGCCGAAGAACTCGGCAGTATCCGCGATGAACACGGCGGCGAGACACTGTCGGTTATCGCCTCCTCGAAGGCGACGAACGAGGATAACTACCTGATGGGCAAGTTTGCCCGACAGGTGCTCGGCACCAATAGTGTCGACAACTGCAATCGCTTGTGTCACTCCTCGACGGTCGCTGGGCTGGCGAAAACCTATGGATACGGGGCAGCGTCAATCAGCACTGACGATCTCGAACTCGCCGACTGCATCCTGCTGACTGGGTCGAACACCACCGAGGCCCACCCCGTCCTCGCAACGCGGATCAAACAGAACGTGAGAGACGGTGGCGATTTGATCGTGTTCGATCCGCGGGAGATCCAGATCGCCGAGTACGCAACGCAGTACACCCAAATCAAACCCGGGTACGACGCCGTTTGGATCAACGGAATTACGCGTTACATCATCAACAATGACCTCTACGACGAGGAATTCGTTCAGGAACGGACCACTGGTTTCGAGGATGTCAAGGAGACAGTCCAGGAGTTCACACCGGAGCGCGTTGAGGAGATAACGGGTGTCCGCCCCGAAGAGATCGCTTCCGCCGCGGAGACGATCGCCGAGGCAAACCGGTGTATATTCGGGTGGACGCTCGGACTCACCGAGCACTCACACGGCACCGAGAACGTAATGGCGATGGCAAACCTCGCAGCGATCACTGGCAATCTCGGAACGCCCGGTGCGGGAGTCTCGCCGTTCCGCGGTCAGAATAACGTCCAAGGTGGGGGCGGCGATATGGGACCGCTCCCGGACAGTTTCCCGGGGTATCAGGACATTGCCGACGACGAAGTCCGTGCCAAGTTCGAGGACGCTTGGGACTGCGAAATCTCACCGGAGTACGGCTACTATACCACCCAAATGTTCCTCGAAGCTGACGACGATCACGTCCGTGGGATGTATATTATCGGTGAGAACGCAGCGCTCTCAGAGCCCGGGGTGAACCATGCCGAAGAAGTTCTCGAGGATCTCGACTTCCTCGTGGTCCAAGATCTCTTCATGACCGAGACTGCAAAATACGCCGATGTCGTTCTCCCCGCTTGTTCGTTTGTCGAGAAGACGGGGACGTTTACGAACACAGACCGCACGGTTCAGAAGGTCAACAAGGTGATGGAACCGAAAGGCAAAGCCCGGCCGGACTGGCAGATTCTCCAAGACCTCGCAAACCGAATGGGGCGCGAGTGGGACTACGACTCAGCGGCCGAGATTATGGACGAAATTAACTCGCTCACACCACTGTATGGTGGCGTCACTCACGAGCGCGTCGAAGCTGAGGGTGGCCTTCAGTGGCCATGCTGGGACGAAGACCATCCCGGTACAAAGCGTCTCTATACGGAAGAATTTGAGACCGAGGACGGAATGGCAAACCTCCACGCTGTCGGATACAGCGAACCTGCGGAGACGCCGGACGATGAGTATCCGTTCACGCTCACTACCGGCCGCGTCCTGTATCAGTATCACACCGGAACGATGACCCACCGCGAAGAGGGCATTATGCAGTACAACCGGAGTGACTTCGTCGAAATCAACCCTAAGACCGCTACCGAGTACGGAATAGAGAACGGTGATCCGGTTCGGATCGAGTCCCGACGCGGCGAAACGACTGTCCCCGCGCAGGTGACGGACCGCGTCGGCCCCGAGAACCTCTTTGTTCCGATCCACTTCGCCGAGAGCGCCGTGAACCGTCTGACCGACGAAGACCGTCTTGACCCGGCCGCATCGACGCCGGAATTTAAGGTTTCAGCCGTGAGGATCGCGGCCGTCGAGGACGATATCGACCGAACTGGAACTGAAGCGGTCGAGACAACGGGGGACGACTGAGATGGCAAAGCCACAGTCGTCCTACCCCGAGTCAGCGACCAACGGAGCGCGGAAAGAACGTCCCGAGAGCAACGGCGAAGCGGCCGTTAAGGACGCCCTCGCAACCCACGGTGACGACATCGCCGCAGCGATCGAGCAAAGCGACGAACTCGCGGACGCGATCACAACCGCAATCCTCGTGATCGCAAGTGCCGACGACGAAGAGGTCGGCCACGTCACGGACTCGGCAGCTAACCTCGTCGCCGCCGCTGACGGCCTCTCGACTGACGGCGCAGCGGAGCTCGCAGACGAGTTAGGTGAGAACGCCGACACGCTTTCGGAGTCGCTCAACGTCATCCTCACATTCCAGCGCGAGGGCCACCTTGAAGACCTCGTGACCGTCGCTGCCTCGGTCTCCGAATCGCTCTCACCCGAAGAAATCGAGGAGTTGTCGACACTGCTCGAAGACAACGGGTCAGAACTCGTCGCCATCCTCGAGACTGTACTGGAACTCCAACGCGAGGGCCATCTCGACGACCTCGTCGAGACGGCAAAGACGCTCTCGGTGCTGGAGATCGACGAGGATGCCGCCCGCGGTATGAACGAGTTCTTCGGCGCGATCGGCGATGCCCAGCGGGATTCCGAGCCGATTGGCCTGATGGGGACATTGTCGGCGCTGTTAAATCGGGACATTCGGTTCGGCCTCGGATACCTCGTCAGCTTCCTGAAGGCCAAAGGACGGCGCATTAGAGACCGATCCTGAACAGTGACAACCAACGACGACGCTCTCGACCACTCGACAGTCTGTCCACTCTGTGCGGTCGGCTGTCGGTTGGAAGCCGGTGACGGATCGCGTGCTGACGGTGTTTCGGGTCCAATGAATCCGAACGGTCGGCTCTGCCGAAAGGGCATCGGCGCACTTGATGTCGACGCGGAAGATCGGCTTACGCAACCACTACTCCGAGATGAGGGAGAACTTCGGCCAGCGTCGTGGGGCGAAGCCTATGAACGGATCGTCGACGGAATCGAAGCTACGCTCGACCGGTACAGCCCCGACGCAATGGGGTTCTTCGGTGCGCCACACTGTACCAACGAAGAGAATTATCTCCTCCAAAAGCTGGCACGGATGCTTGGAACGAACAACATCGATAATCGGGCCCGACTCTGCCACGAATCGACGACTCGATGTCTCGAGGCCCGCGTTGGATGGCCAGCATCAACGAACGGGCTCGCTGAACTGAGCGACGCCGACGTAATTATAATCGCAGGGGCTAATCCCGCGAAACGACAGCCAATCGCGTTCAATAGCTTCGTCCGGCCGGCAGTCAACAACGGTGCGACGCTCGTCCACATTGATCCGATCGGGAATGCAACGACTCGCCTCGCAGAGATCCACATAACTCCTCGTCCAGAAACCGACGCACTGGTGTTCGACCTGTTGAGTAGTCGGCTTCTCGACGGAAACGACATCGACCGGGAGTTCATCCATGAGCGCACCCGGCAGTTCGAATCGTTCGCAGCATCTCTGCAAAGTCTTACTCCAACGCAAGCAGTGTCAGCGGCGGGTGTCGACGAGGCACAAATCGATCGCCTCGCGGAACTCGTCACGACGGCGGACGGGGTCGCAGCGCTAGTCGGAACAGGTATTGAGGGCGACGGCACGAACGCTCCTGAAGCGCTCCTCAATCTTCTCCTTCTCACTGGGAATATCGGACGACCCGGTGCCGGACTGTACGTGCTCCGCGGCCTCGCGAACGAGCAGGGAGCGACCGATACCGGCTGTGTCCCGGATCGTCTGCCCGGTCACCAATCGGTGACTGCGACCGACGCTCGTGAACGGATCGCTGAGGAGTGGGGTATGATACCACCATCCATCCCTGGGAAGAATATGCGGGAGATGCTTACGGCCTGCGGTACGGATATCCGCGCAGCGGTTGTCGTCGGCGAGAATCCGGCTATTTCGAAGCGCGATCCCGATTGGACTCGTAATCGGCTCGACACACTCGACCATCTCGTTGTCCTTGACCTGTTTCTCAGCGAGACTGCAAGCAACGCGGATGTTGTGCTCCCGGCCGCTGCTGGGTTCGAGAAACGGGGAACTAGAACAAATCTCGAACGACGGGTCCAACGCGTTTCGCCAACGACACTCCCTCCTAGTTCGGCCCGCTCGGATTTCGAAATACTCCGTGATCTCGGGGCACTATTACTCCCCGACTCGAACGCTTTTGAATACCAAACGGTAGCCGACGTGTTCGATGAATTGACCCGTATCGCACCTACGTATGAGGGGCTTTCTTTCGCCGAGCTTGGACCATCCGGTCGACAGTGGCCAGTTGACTCCGATTCGACACTGTACTGCGACAGCTTCGAAACGTCTGACGGACGGGCAGTTTTCAGTAATGACCACTCGAGATTCACCTTCGATTCCGCAAGTGGACTCTCCTTGATCGCCGGCGGACGGGTCGGAGAGACACAGGGGGATGATAGCGAAACGAAACGCCGACTCAGAATGCATCCAGAAGACGCTCACGATCGAGATATCGAAGAACAGGATCTCGTTGCAATCTCGAATGAAAAAAAGACTATCAAGGCCAAAGTCGAGTTGGACGAGAATGTTCGGTGCACGACGGTATACTTGTCAGCCCGAGTTGCGGATCCCCTCGTTCGTCGTGGCACAAGCGCCATCACAGTTGAGTCAATTTCCGAGAAGGAGAAGCCCTAGAAATATGTACTCATACGTCAGTATCCGGTGTCGTTACACGACACTGTCTATATAAGTGAACCCGGTAGAAAGCAGTCCGGTGCACGGGGCGCTGTTCAGATTGGAGTTTGAAGGAGCGAGGCGGTGGATTCTAGGTACCCATACCCGAATTCGACCGCCTCAGTGAATCTAGCACCGAGATCCAGTTAGGTTTTGTGGAGCGTGAGTCGACACCGCGCGAGCTGATGCGATTGCGTATCCAGCTCCATCTGGCAGAATCATCATTGTCGGATACTGTTTCTGTGTTATAGATTTTCAGTAGTAACCGGATGAGATCGACGGTTCATAATTGGGTGCAGAAAGCCGATCTACAGCCAACAACTGGAAAACAGCCGGATCACGTTGCGGTCGACGAAACTGTGATCCAACTCACCGATGGACGCTACTGGCTGTACGCTGCTGTCGATCCCGAGACAAACGAATACCGCCACGTCAGACACCATCCAACGCGTATAACCACACTTACCGAGATGTTTCTCCGTGAACTCGACGAGAAACACGATGTCGAAGACGCCGTGTTTCTCGTCGATTCCACACCGTGGCTCAAAGCAGCACTCCATCAGCTCGGGCTCCGATTGCGATACGAGAAACATGGAAATCGAAACGCCATCGAACATCTTTTCCAAGAGATAAAACGACGTACTTCACAGTTTGGAAACTATTTCAGAAACGCTGATCCAGCAACCGCTGAAACATTGTTACAGAGCTACGCATACTGCTGGAACCAGCTAATCTGAACAATGCCGTGCCCTATAGGGAGAATTTTTCTACGGCTCCGCTTCTTCAGAGTTCGCAGGAAACAAGGGAGAGTTCGAGTTAAACTGAATTCTGTCCCTGCTCAACTGAAGTTACTCCGAGGAAGACAGGTTATCGACGTTATCTTGAAAAACGTGGTTTGGCCATACTCGGACAAGGCCAGCAAAACAGCACCACTGGCCGCATTCCGGGGCGACGACTTCGGACCAGCGCATCAGTGCAATCGAGCACCGACCGTTGTACCAGTTCTTCGCCGCGGCCCTGAATCGTACCCGCTGACCGCCGTTGACCGTCGGTTGCTTGCTCTTCGTCCAGACCGTGAACTTCGTTCGCCCCGTCTCGTCTTCGATCAGCCTGACCTGTTGAATCGCCGGACTTGCAGAGTCCCACACCTCGACGATACGGCCCTCGACGGTGACCTCGCCGCGATCGATCTCCTCGAAGCGTCCGATCGTCACGACGCATCTTCTCGATTTTGTTTCGCGTGCGCCACGCTCGCCCCGTCTGCTCTCCGAACTCGGCCTGGACACTGATCCGCTCGAGTTCTTCCTCTCTGGCCTTGATGCGCTCTTCCTGCTCGAGAGTGACGCCGTGGATCCGGTCCTCGCTCGCGTCCGCGATGTTCATCGATCCTAACGACCTTGCTGCTCGGATTGTTTCTAGAGTGGATCTCACGGATCCGCCCGGAATGGGCGGTCGCGAAACGGCGACCATCGGGATCCATGTGCGACGCGGAGCGGAAGCGACGAGCAGGACGGGTCGTTGCGCACTGCGGGTTATCCGGCTACAGCGCTCGGCAAAGTAGCCACTATCCTCGTGGACTTAGAAAGGGCAAGGCCGTCTCGGTCATCCCCGACCCACAAGCACCCAGGAACGAAGAGCGCAGCGGCGTCCTCGCGAGCGAAGCGAATGAGGATCAGCGAGATTGCGTCTCGCGCGGTCGCGGGAGGCCGGGCGGCCGAGGGCTTTCAAGAGCCGTCTCCGCAACTGGGTGCTCTACTCACCCGTCAGTAGATATGGATCTGAGTCTAGCACGTTTTCCGAGGCACTCGCAGTACGGCTATTCCTCAAGACGCTGTAGCAACTGGGCAACGTATGGACTGTCGTCCCAGCTTCGATGCGGGCTAATCGTCGTAGTCAGCGTTCTCGCTTCCTCTTGGGTTATGTGTCCGGTCCGGGCGTAGTCACACATGAGCCGCGGCGTCGGCACGATCCGCGGCCCCTGGAGCACCGCGTGGATAAGCGGGAAGTTCGTTCCCCCAAATTCGTCGGTCAGAAAGTCGTCGATGTCGAGTGCGTTCGCGAGAACAATCCCATCGGTCTCCCCGTCATCGAGGCCGAACGTCGGTCGCGTGTTCGGTGTGTCGTCGCGCTCGTAAGGATCCGCGATCGTGTAGTGGTTGCGGGCCGCGAGAACATTGCTCGCAGCGGCGGCGTGGATGTCCTGATACTGCGTGATGTCGCGAAGTTCCGCGACGACTTCCGGTGGCACGAATACGTCACACGACGTAAGGAGGTACCGGAGCGGGTCCGGGACATCATCGGTGTCGGCGGCCGCGTCCGCACGAGGCACGGCGAGACTAACGAGTGCACTGGTGTCGGCGACGACCGGTCGCAGTCGCGGACCGCTCATCGATCGTCGTCTGCGGTGTCGACTGTGGTCGCGTCGTTCTCGTAGACATCGACATCATCGGGTGCGGAGAGATCGAGCGGTTCGTCCTCGAGGTCTGCCTTGAGCAGGCGTAGTCGCTGGGCGGTCTCAGCGCCCACTAGTTGCTTGACGGTCTCGAACTCGAGCTGGTCATCGTAGTACTTCGTCGCGACTAACTCTTGGAAGGTCTCACTGTCGGCGGTCTCTTCGAGATACTCGCGGATAGCCTCGACGAGCAGGTCCGTTCGGTTCGTGTCGTAGAGCTCTGCGATCGCATCGAGACGTTCAACGAGATACTCGGGTGACTGGAAGTGAACCCGCCGTAGATCGTCACTCACGCTCGTTCTATGTGCGTATTCTGCACATAGATGGATAACGGTTTCGTCGGATGCACAGGCCTTGCACATTCTCCCGGCTCGACTCCGTCGGGATTGTCGGCGGGTAACGGCTCGTCCACCCGTCCGGCTGAATGCAGGTGATATCCTTCTATCGGACGAATCAGCGAATTGCGTTACTGACTGTTTGACGGCTGCCCATCGCGACGAACAGGTCGATGAAACGCTCGAGATTGGATAGGAACACTAAGCGTCTGAGAGAATCAAAAGTCCCAGTGGGCCGGGGTAGACCCACGGTAGCTGAGCGACGAGTTCGCGGTCAAGGGTAGGTGGGATGGTTGGATCGCTATGTCGCGTGGGAGAGGTACGCGACAGTAGCTATGTTCGGCGCAAGTACTATCAACCCAGCCACGATTCCAACACACTCAGAATCGACTACGTAGACCCGGTGATTCACGATCTCGAGGCAGTTACTGATCTGGTGGGTCCGCTTGCGGCGGGATCTCTCGACCCATTGCGGGATCCTCCAGCGTGGTAACTCGGTCATGCGGAAGCGATTGGATCGTAAAATAGAAGATGGACACCTCAAACCTGAAGAGGGAAGAATAGTTAGGAACAGTCTAGTTTAGCACCTCCGCTGGTGTTCGCCCGTTGCCGCTCAACCCTAGTCGAGAGAGGGCAGTCAGATAGCCGTAGCCATTGACGAGAAACACGGTATCGGAGAGATCGTGTTTCTCGGTCACTCGATGCAGGAACGCAGCGGCTGGATCGGTACCTCGTCGTCCGAACACTGTGACATCAAGAATGAGTCTAGAGTCTATGTATACTACAGCGTACACCCAAGACCAGTCACCGTTAATCCTGACAGTGGTCTCATCAATGGCGACCCGCGACGGCGTCGCCGTCCGCAGAACGCTTCGCGTTCTGCTGTCGAGGCGAATCTTCGATTCGCCGACCATTGGAGCGCAAAGCGCTCCAAGAGGCCGCACGCGAGCTTCGCTCTCGTGGACGTCGGCGGGTTTGGCACGCTATCAGCCAGACGATGTATCTAGTCCAGATTGCTTGATGAGAGCGTTCAACGCCAAGCAAGCGAAGAATCGCGTGTGTCTCTCGAAGGGAACCGCCGGTCGCGTGGAGTCGGACGGCGAACACCCTGACGAGCGTCCTCAGAACGCTCCGCGTTCTGATGGGCTGCACAAGAGCTACGCTCTTGTGAACGTCGCCGTCCGCTCACGCTCCCAAGGCTCTTCCAAATCCGCGTCGTAACTCTCGCTGAGCAGGTCTGCAAGCATTAGTCCAAATCAACTCAACGGCCTGCTCACTTCTCAAACTGGCTCAACTAGACAGTGCCGGTTCAGTCAATAACGTCACACTCTACACTACCAAACGTGGCAGTAACGGAGTTCCGTCAACGACGCCGTTTGCCAACGAAACCGGCTGGAAACAAGTACCTCTCACAAAAACAAATGGGAAAACTATACGGCAACTCTCGAGTTAGGCTCCTACCGGGGATCTCTTAGCGTAGCTGTAAGAGCCGTTGACGACGCTGGCAATTCTGTAGAGACAACCGTTTCTAATGCTGTTGTGGTAGGAAATCGATCATCGACTGCAAAGATGACAGCAAACGCCTCACTGATCAAAGCAGGTACTCCTATTCGCTTTGACGCGAGTAACGGAAAGGCCGTCATCATAGTAGATGAATCCTGCATCTTTGAGTCGGTTAATTGCCTGTCGGACCGGTTGTAGGTATAGGGAGGTGTTGAGTGACTCGTCGAATCAAGTCGTCACTCTCGATAACGTGGATGACTTGGCCGACTGTTTCATCGATATCTACCTACATATAATAGAGTGGAATTCTGGAAAATGCCGTGGTTACGGTGTGAGAGGTCTTCTATGATACTCTCTTTATTAAAATGTATGTGTATAATCCCAATATGATTGAAACTACAATAGTAGCCAGTCCAAACCAGGAAGGTATCTGGGAGCTAAAGTACATTATAACACCACCAACAACACCAAAAATGAAAAGGGGTAAATTGACCTTCAAAGTATTAATATTTCTACGGTAGGCAATAACGTATAGAATGTTTACAAATAACACGGACAGGGGTGGTAAAATAGAACTAGAAAGATCACGTGTTATAATATATAGAAATATACCCGTTATGAAAAGGTAGAATGAGATTCTTATCATTTGATTATTTACTTGTTTTCCAGCTTGATCCATAGATATAGACTATTGGTATAAACCTTAATTTTTATCATATTATAATATATTTAAATTGTGTCTATTCTATACACTGTGTGGTATTTAGGGCATGGGCAATAACGTAGCTCATGGTAAATCAGATAGTCAAACCCATATTTCAAATTTTTATAAGATTGTAGATTTTCTCCCCTCGACATCATTCACTGCATGAATGTTTGAGTTTCGTGTCAAGGAGAGTGTACTGGGGGTGAGGAATATGAAAATAGTTTGGTGTTTTTAATTTTAGTTCAGCAATCAAATGCTTCGCTACAAAAAATCTGAGGAGTTGTGGCACAGAGAACTACTCCTTTTACAGTTGTGGCATATTGGCAGAATGACGCACATGCGCCAGCGAGGACTGGAAAGGAAGAAATTAGAGGAGTTCCTACTTGAGGAGTTGGTCAGCTGCAATCTGCCAGGAGATCTCGGCGAATTCAGGATCGGCGGCTTCGTACTGGACTGAGAATTCGGTAAGTGCGACAGCGATCAACCGATCGTCTGCGCGTTCAGTGTCCGACATTACTGCTATTGGCCTCGCGTTCCCATGGAACTCTAACGGATGACGTCAGAATCGGAAACGGAACCTACCCGGATATAGTTTACCTCACCGGGGGCCGTCGTCGGGGATATGCTACAAACACGGCACCGTTCACGAGGCACTAGCCGTGACGCTGAATGTCTCTAACCAATCATCCACGACGTCCTCAAGGCGGTCAACCGAGTTAGTGATCATGAACGGATGACACAGCGTCTCGCGAACGTATACGCTGACGGTGAGCGGGTCGGTGGCTTCCGCGACGTGGTCACAAAATGCTATTGTACGAGGAGTCCACACCTTACGAGCCGAGTGTGCTGTCCATCCACGAGGTGAGGTGGGGTGGGCACCTTTCTCGGGTTGGTATGCTCTGGAAGGGGCGTGATCTCGAAGAGTGGATTTCCCAGCACCATCACTATCAGGTTCGCCCTGAACTCCGACCGGAATCAGTTGCGAATTTCTTCCTTGATGTAGCGGATCAATTCTGATACGCTCGTCTGTTTCGATTCAGGGGGCCCATACGAAAATCGACGGACAGCGAACTCGTTCCCCCTCCCACCCCCCGTGTGCGAGATGAATTGGCCGCGGTTGAACGGATGGGACACCGTGTGAGAGATGAATTGGTTGCGATCGAGCAAAGGAGACCCCGTATGCGAGATGAATTAGCTTCGGTTGTAAGGGTAACACCCCGTGTGCGAGATGAATCGACTGCGGGCGAACGAATGAGACCCCGTGTGCGAGATGAATCGACTGCGGGCGAACGAATGAGACCCCATGTGCGAGATGAATTCCGGGGTTCGCTCAGGGCAGGCCCCGTGTGCGATATGAATTAGATGACCTGTTCTTCCCAACTACTGTAAGAGGTCCACGACTACTGTGTGAGAGATAGAATCACTTGTTACTCGACAGCAGTCAGTCCCCTTCGAAGAAGTCGTTGATCTGTGCATTGACGACGGACTCGATCAATTCTTCGTTGTTCTCGATTTCCTCGAGGCGGATATCCTCCTGCAGCGTTTCCGCGACGACCGACGGATCGTCCACGAAGGTGTACTCCTTGTGGACGCCGCTTCCGTAGCCGCGGCCGCGTTTCTCCGAGGTGACAAAGTTGTACGTCTCGGCTTCGGTCATATACCGGAGATACGAGTCGCGAGACTTCTGATCAGCATCGAGGAGATCCGCGATGTACTGGTAGACGCGAAATGCCACTGTGCTGGGAACGGCGTTGAGGTTCCGGTTCGAATAGACCGGAACGATCGCCGTTGCATAAAGGGAGAGCTTCTTTTGCGTCGAAAGCCCCTGCATCTGCGTGAGCGTCCGGTCGCGTTCGGCTTCCTTCTGGGCGTCTCGAACGTGTTCCTCGCGGACCGTCCCCTCGCCTTGTCGGTCAGCCAGTTCGCCCGCTTTTCGGAAGAGATCGATCGCTTTCCGCGCGTCCCCGTGGTCCTGTGCCGCAAACGCGGAACTGAGCGGAATAATCCCGTCTGCGAGGACGTCGTCGCGATACGCGTCGCGGCGTCGATCCAGGATCGCCTGCAACTGATTCGCGTCGTAATCGGGAAAGACCACGTCCTGCGGATTGAACGAACTCTCCGCTCGACCGTCGAGGTTCTCCATGAACCGCGGGTCGTTCGTCAGCGCAGCGACGGAGATATCGCCCTCGATCCGACCGAGTTGCGAGGCTCGAGAGAGCTGGTAGAGGAGTTTCGAGTAGGCGGGTTCGTCGTTCGGGTCTCGCTGGCGACCGACCAGAAGGTCGACCTCGTCGAGAATGATGATAACCGAATCGAAATACTCGCTCAACAGTTCGTAGAACCGACGGAGTTTCTGATCAGTGGAGATACCGCTCTCGGGAATCTCGGCTGCAACTCCGGCCTCGGCGGCGGCGTTTTCGACGAGGCGATAGACGGCACGGTCGTGGGATTTGATGGTCTGACAGTTGATCTGGACAACGCCGAACCGGATGTCTTGGGCCGTCGCGAGGTCGGAGACCTGTTCGCAGACGGCGTTGATGATCAGCGATTTGCCGGTTCCCGACGGGCCGTAGAGGAGCATGTTCGGCGGGCGATTGCTCTGAAGGATCGGTCGGAGATACGTGATGATATCGTCCAGCTGTTGATCGCGACCGACGATTCGATCCTCATCGATGACGGTATCGGGATCGAGCAACGCCTTCTCTCGAAAGACGGAGTTTTGCACCCCCTCCTGAAGACGACCTTTGATAGACTGGGAGAGAGACTGTTGGTCGTTGCCATCAGTCATAGTATCGGAATAACGCCCAGCCCATAAATAAATGTGGGATACCGTGTGCGAGGTTAAATGTAGTGTGATATCGGGATAGAGACCATCTATTGATAGATAGTTGGATAGTGCCGATAACCGTGGGCGAAATCAAACCGGACTGAATGCGGAACGACACACCCCGTGTGCGAAATGAAATCCGTCTCGACCGATTGGGCGCAAGTCCGAAAGCGGATCATAAGGGGAGAACAGTAGACCAGAGGGGAAAACATAGTTATGGAGAAGAGGGTCGAACCCCCTCCCCCCGTGTGCGAGATGAAATCCGTTCGAAGGTGGGGGTGGGGGGTGGCGGTGTTAGCAGCATGAGCGGGCGCAATTCGGGAATCTATGAGAAGGAGAGGCTCTACACTAGATATAAGAATTAGCCTATATACTAGGGAAGATTTATAATGCCAGCCTATAAACAGTAACCGCACTGCAACTAGATCTAGAGAACAGATATTAACTATGATTGTAGGTAATACCTCGCCCCGGAAGAAGCTCTTAGAGTGACCAAACCCAGACACGACGTTTTAGCGTCCTATAACAGCTAAAGCGTCATTTTAGGACCCCTTTCCAACTTCCTCCCCTTCGATCTCGATCAACGGTCCCCTCTCGGTCTCACCGATTTCATTTCGCACACGGGGTGGGGGTGTCCCCTCCATCGCTCATCTCTTTCTCTCTTTCCAAGGGTTCTCCTCGAAAGGAGGTTTCCCTAGATACGTGGGAATCAACTATGTTGTAATCCTCGCCGATCTCCGTATCTATCCAGGCACCCTGACGAGCCGTTTGATCTCCGTCTTGGATAATAGTGACTTGAGGTCGGTAGTCTCACTCGAGATTTCCCTCGAGTTCCACTACTCTCCTGTGGGTAATTATCTGAAAATTAATAGCGGAATAGTGCTACGGTCACCACTTCTGATAGCTTCTTTGTTCGGTTCTCCACCTACTATTGCCATCTTGAACGGATCTCTCCCTACAATAGCTACCTTTCTTCCAATAGCTACCTTTCTTCCAATAGGTTCTCCTCCCATCTTCCCTATTTCATCTATTGGTACTATCTGATCTATCTGAGCTATTGTACCTATTCTCCCTATTGTACCTATTCAACCTACCCTAGTTCCAGTAGGTAGAATTAAGGTTCCATAGCAGAATCTAATCTCTACCGGCTGAAATAGAACAATTCGGAACAATAGGTCCCTATTCCGATTCTCTCAGCGGGTGAACGCGATAATGAACGACACAACGTCCGAGCCACGCGCTGTAAGCGTGGTCATCCTGAAAGGTGGCGTCGGCAAATCAACGACCTCGATGAATCTGGCTCGCCAACTCGCCGAGCGTGGAACGACCCTCTTCGCCGACCTCGACCCGAACGGTCACGCGACGAACGGTCTCGGTTTCGAGGACGCATACCAGGGCGAGACCAATCTCGGGGACGTCATTCTCGAGGGAACGGCGACTCCCCACGACCTGATTCGTCCGACCGATCACGGGTTCGATCTCCTCCCGTCGTCGGATACGCTTGAGGACGTCGAAAAAGACCTCGCGGGCGCGATGCAGGGTTCGGCGCGAATCAAGTCGAAGATCGTCGATCCGCTGCTGGGCGACGAGTACGACTACGTGGTCTTCGACTGTCCGGCGTATCCGGGGATGCTCAACAACAATGCACTCGTCGCGACGGGGAACGTGATGATCCCGATTGAACCCGGCTCGAGTGCGATCGGTGGCTACAAGCGAACGATGGAACGTCTCATCGAGCCGGCTCGGGAGTACATCGATGTCGACGTCCTCGCCGTCGTGCCGAACAAACTCGGCGACCGAATCGATCAACAGACCGAGGACCGAGAGCTCCTCGAGAACCTGAACACAGCAACCTACGAGGTTAATCCCGGCCAGCCGCTGCAGAAAGCGGTGCCGGAGTTCGCCCGGATCACGGCGGAGGAGTTCGACGAGATCGACGCCGGCGAGATGACGCCACCGAAGCCGGGCATCCGTCATCGGTCGGCACTGTCGCGATCCTTACAGCACAACCAGCCGCTGCAGGATTACGACCCGGAGAACGACCAAATCGCCTGTTACGAGCAACTCGCTGAAATCGTCGCCACCGGAGGGATCGAGCGATGAGCAACCCGTTCGACGATCTCAAGGAAACCGAAACGGAGTCGCCTAAATCGGACGATTCGGAGACTCCTGAGAACGATCCGGAGGCACCTGAAGACAATCCGGAAACGACCGGGAACGACTCGGAGACATCCGATACTGAATCCGCGACCGCGGTCGAGTCGACGACCGACGTTGCGGACGCTCCGACCGCTCACTCGACGGAGACGCCCGCCGAATCGTCGACGACGGCGACTCCCGACACGAGTACGAGCAATGAATCGACGTCGGAGACGAGCGACGAGCCAGCCGTAGACCCGCCCGTTGACCACGGCGAACCTACCGAGTCCGAGTCCGAATCGGATGCCGCCGAACCGGTCTCGCCCGCGGAGACGGGGCCGGCGTTCGAATACAGCGCGGTCAAACAGAAGCCGTTCTACGCTCGGAACGAGACGGTAGCCGAATTCGAGAACGCGATCCGGACGACGATCCTCCCGACGCTCGCCCAAGCGGAGGTGCTCGACGAGGAAACCCGCGAGATTCACGATGCGGTGCTCCGTCTGGCGAACGAACAGCCGGAACGGGTTGCCGAACTCGTACTCGAGGAGCGGCGCCGGTCCGGTGAACCGTAAGGCCGTTCGGTCGGTCCCGAATACGGTCGTTGTCGGTCTTTGCCGCGAATGGTGGGCGATCCGGACGGCTTAGTCGAGATCGACGTACTGATTCTCCCAGTCCCGTCGCGCCTCGAGTTCGCGCGTGCCGCGTCGCGTGACCGAGTAGACGTTGGTCCGTCGGTCCTTGGTCCCCTTTTCGACCAGTCCCTTGTCGACGAGCGTATCGAGATTTGGGTAGAGACGGCCGTGGTGGATCTCCTTCTCGTAGTAGTTCTCGAGTTCCTCCTTAATCGCGAGCCCGTGCGGTTCCTCCTGACCGGCGATCACGTACAACAGGTCGCGCTGGAATCCCGTGAGATCGTACATACATCTCTAGTCTCGCTCCTGTTATATAAAATCCCATCTATGTCCTGTAACGAGTGTTACGGAGTCCAGATCGCCGATACCGTGTTTCTGAAGGAACTAGTAATTCCCAAAACAACGTGATATCTGGGGTCTGTCGGGTCTTCAGCGACCATCGTATCGACTCCGAGAACACCGTGCTGCGCCCGGTTGAGAACAAACTGTGCCACCACAAGCATTGAAACTGGATATTCGAAAACTCCTAGTATAAGGAGTAGTTCATACCCTACAATGGCCTACGAAAACTTGGATGAAGACTTAGTGAACGAACTATTGAACGATGGACGTGCAAGCCTTCGGAGCCTCGCCGAAGAACTCGACGTCTCCGTCACGACCATTTCGAACCACCTCTCCGCTCTTGAGGACGAGGGCGTTATTCAGGGTTACACGCCCATCATCGACTACGATGCGCTCGGATACGACGTCACCGCGATCATGCAACTCAAAGCTGAGGGGAACGCGCTTCCTCAGATCACCGAGACGCTGAAGGATCACGATCAGATGATCTCGGTCTACGAGGTCACGGGCGACTACGACATTATCGCCATCGGGAAGTTCAAGGACACCGACGACATGAACGATCGGATCAAGCAGCTGCTGACCGATCCCGACATCAATCAGTCGAACACGAGCATCGTTCTCAATGCCGTCTCGGAGAACGAACAGTTCGAACTCGAAACCGACGACGAGTAACCGCAGCGTAGCGTCGCTGTATCGACTGCTTCTGCCCGCCCGATTTGACCGGAACCGAGCTCGAGCAGTCTTTTTCATATCGCTATCACATATTTGCCGGAAAACAGGGGCACGACGATGGTCTATCTGTCATTCTTTCATTCTGATTGCTTTAACTAATTATCAGATATTTTTTATTCAGTAGGTCCTTCTGTCGAGTAGTTCATCATATAGGCATACAATTCGGATATTACTGTATCTATAGAAATAACCCACTCTAAAAACTCCCTTCTGTCTCTTTATTTGGTCTATAGCACGACATAGAACAATACAAGTAATGCAGCGTCTTTTGAAACTGGTAACGGAATGAGGTGTCGTTTTACTGGCGTAAAAAGTGATCTAATGGCCTGCTACGGCCTGTTGCGTTGGCAATTCAATCGTAGACATTCGTAGTTCTGATTCGTCTCTATCTAACTCTATTCGTAAATACTAGATACATAACTTACTACGAACTCTGATATGATTGTTGAATGTCTACATTTCGATCTGAGAATAGCGCGGCGTTCGTTCTCGAGTCACTACCACTCGAGTCAACCAACCGACACCGACCAAAACGGATCTCTCGACGAGACCTCCCTGGTGCTATCGCTCGAGTTGCTGGTCCAGCCAGTCGTAGGCGCTCTCTCGTACCTCGGCGGGGAACTCGTGCCCGCCCTCGAAAAACAGCGTCTCGAATTGCTTCGGGGCGCCAGCGTCGGCGTAGGCCTCGGAAACGATGTCGGCGAGGTCGCGGACCGACTCCGGCGGGAAGATGCGATCGTCGGTGCCGTGGGTTACTAGCAGCGAACTCGGCGCGACGTCCGCCAGGACGTCGTCCAGGTCACCGACCGTCAGGAGGGCGGGAACGTAGAGCGCAAAGTTGTGGGTGATTTGCTCGCGTTGGACGGCGGCGAGTCGCGCCACGCCGCTCGAGACGACCGCGGCGTCGATCCGATCGTCGAACCACGAGAGCCAGGCGGCTTCCTGACCGCCGAGCGAGTGGCCGATCGCACCTAACGCCTCGGAAGCGACCAGATCGTGGGCTGCGAGGACGTCGAGCGTGGCGACGAGATCCGAGAGGTACTTCGTCTGAAGCGAGGAGCCGCGCAGCAGGCGATCCATCGCGACGAACTTCTCGTAGTCGGCACCCGTGGGCGCCGTCCCGGCCGCCTGCTCGCGCTCGGACGGCCGTCGGTCCTCGAAGGCGAGCAGGTCCGGACAGCAGACGACGTATCCGCGCCGGCAGAGTTCGGCGCCGTAGTGGTACGGCTCCGTCTCGCTCAGCCCGGCCGGATCCGATTTTCCGACGTCGAACTCGCCCGCGTGCGGATGTACGGCGAGGATTCCGGGTCGCGTTCCGTCGATATCGTCGGGGACGAGCAGATACGCTCGGATCCGTTCATCCGGTTCGACGGCGTACTCGAGGAGTCGGCGTTCGAACCCGTCGTCGGCCGCGACCGAGACGGTTTCGACGGCCGGATCGGGCCGGTCGGGGAACGAACCGAGGCAATCGAGGATCGCGTCTCGAGTATCGTCTCTCTCAGGAGCGTCCATATCGGCTCGACGGACGACGAGGTCATAATTCGGTCGGGTCGAGTGAGCTTGCAGCCACCGGTTCCAACCGCGGTAGGATAGCCTCGACCGCCGTCGTCAGATCACCGGTACGTAATCGCTCGACGGACCATCTCCTGGCGCGCTCGAAGCCCTTCGAATCGTTCCGTAACGGCCGCCAACAGCGGAAAGTCGTCCTCGAGAGACTCGTAGAGGTAGAGCTGCAAGAACGGGTAGCCGGTCTTCGATCGGTAGGCGTCGTTCGAGTGGATCTCGTGCTGTCGGTCCCGATGCAGTTGCTCGTATCGGCTGAGACAGCGCTGCAGTCGCCGTTCGTACTCGAAGAGTTCCGTGAGGGAGTACTCCGAGAGGGGCGAGTCGCTCCTCGACTCGACCGCGTCGGTCGAGTCGTCCTCCGAACCGATCGAATCGTCCGCTACGGTTTCGTCGATTTCCCGGAGTCGATCCCGACCTCGCTCGAGCGCGTCGCGTTCGGCGTCGATGGCGTCCAGCAGCGATTCACGGCGGGACTTGGCCAGTCGCGACTGCTGTATCACCGCCTGTTTGAGCGGTTGCGTGAACTGGTAGCCGTCCGCGAGGGCCGACGCGACGTTTTCGGTCAGTTCCAGCATCATGTTCTCGTAGAGCTCTTCCCCGTACTCGCTCTCGTAATGATCGACGTCCATGACGGTTGACCGGTAGGCGTCTCGGACGTTCTGGAGGTTGCTTCCGGTGGCAGTGGCGTTTCCGACGAGAACCGTGGAAACACCGTCTCTGCTATCGGTCTGTACGGTGATCGATTTCACCGCCGACGCGAATCGGTCGAACGCCTTGCACTCCCGTTGCAGTTGCTCGCGCTCCCGCTCGACGGCCCTGGTCGCCGCGGGAAAGTAGCCGCCGATCGCAAGGGAACTGGCAACCAGATCCATCCCGTGACCGCCTCCGGCCAGTCGCTCGATACCTGGCCCGCTGTTCGTCACTGCGAGAGCCGTAACTGCCAGAACTCCGAGCACGGCGACGCCTCGAATAGCTGGCCCGACGGTCCGCAGACGATCGACTCCTTCCGATCTGAATACTCCTGTCATCGTTCCTCACATGCTCTTTCTTTGGTGTTAGTTATCACACTTTCTATCGGATATTTTATTATACTACCCGGGCGACAGTAAGGTCAGCGAATTGCGACCTCGATCGACAGCAAAAGCCACCTGCTCGTTCAACTCGCCGCGGACGCGCTGGCGTCATCAGCCGTCGACGGTTCCGGCTCGACGATTCGAACGCGTTTGATGCGCGTCGCATCGACGCTCTCGACGGTGAGATCGACGCCGTCGTAGGCGAACGTTTCGCCGGGTTCGACCAGCCGCCCGGCGAGATTGAAGACGAAGCCGGCGATCGTCTCAAACTCCTCGCCCTCCGGGAGGTCGATCTCGAGGGCGTCGTTAACGTCCTCGACGTTCACTTCGCCGTTGACACGGACGGTTCGATCGTCGACGACCTCGATCGGTTCGTCTTCCTGGGTCTCGAGGATCTCGCCGACGATCGCTTCGACGATGTCCTCGGTGGTGGCGATTCCTTCCGTCGTCCCGAACTCGTCGATGACGACGACCTGTTCGACGCGTTGCTGGCGCATCTCGCGAAACAGGTCGTCGATCTGCTTGCTTTCGGGAACGTGCAGCGTCTCCTCTAAGTACATCTCGAGGGTTTCGTCTTCGGTCTCACCGTACTGCCGGTCGCGGACGAGGTCGCCGAGGGTAACGACACCGACGACAGTGTCGAGGTCGCCGTCGTACACTGGAAGGCGGGTGTGACCGCTTTCGACGCACTTCGCGACGGCTTCGTCGACGGTCGCCCCTCGAGCGACGGCGGTGACGTCCAGCCGCGGCGTCATCACCTCCTTCGCGATGGTGTCGGTAAACCGGAGCACCCGCTGGAGCATCTCGCGCTCGTCGGCTTCGATGATTCCCTCGTTCTCGCCGGTTCGAATCAGATTCCGGAGCTCCTCGCGGGTGACGTACGACTCTTCGACGGCCGTACCGCCGCCGGTCAGCCGATTGACCACACGTGTCAACCAGTCGAACGTGATTACGAGCGGGAACAGCGCGTACTTCGAGAACTGCAGCGGGCGGGCGACCGACAGCGCCCACGATTCGGTGTTCTCGATGGCGTAGGACTTCGGAGCGCTCTCGCCGAACAGCAAGACGACGGCTGTCACGCCGAACGTCGCCGCTAGCACCGCCTGGCCCTGACTCATATACATCCCGAACAGGCCCGTCGCAATCGAGGACATCGCGATGTTGACGAGGTTGTTTCCGACGAGGATCGTCACCAGCAGCCGGTGGGGATCGTCCTTCAAGGTCTGGACGGTCTCGGCGCCGGACGTGCCGTCCTCGACGAGCGCCTCGATTCGGTGCTGGGCCAGCGAGAACATCGCGATTTCCGCCGAGGAGAAAAACCCCGACAGGACCAGCAATACCAGCAACGCCCCGATGCCGGCGGGAGCGACGAGACCCGGCGGGAGCAGGCCACCGGTAATGGCGCCGACGAGAGCCGTCCCGAACCCTGTCATGACGCGTCACCACCGGGTGCGGGAGTCGGCGGCTGCCGGCAACCGTTACGACCGGTTCTTGGTACGACGGACGTGCGATCGTCTGCGGCGCTGAGTTCGGATAGACGTCGGTGCATTGATAGTAGTGTCCGTTTTGTACTGAAGACTGGTATAAGTTGGTACCTCTTCGGCTCACTCGCGCGCCGGCGCGTGCGACTTGTTCCACGGGAACTCGTAGCTCGGATCGTTTACGAACCGATCGAGTGCCGCCGACAACGAGACGCGAGAGCCGCTCGGAAGCGACACTCGGATCGCGTTCGACTCGGGCTGCCCGCGCTCGCCGCCGTACTCGAGGGCCGCGAACTTGTGTTCGCCGTAGGCGCCGGCCTGGACGACGAGGTCGCGGTCCGCGCCGCCGCCGTTGACCAGCGTGAGGTCGACGCCCTCGTCGGAGACGTCCTCGACCAGCGCCGAGACGCCCGGCGGGAGCCCCGGCCGCTCGCGCTCGGGATCGAAGTGACGAATCTGCGCCATCACGAGCCCGCCGTAGTAGACGGGTTGGGGCGCGCCCATCGTGAGCTGAAGGAGCCCGCGGTGGAAGACCGGATTCCGGTCGCGGAGGTAGTCCTCGTCGAGGGCGTCGTCCTCGGGGACGCCGCCCTCCTCGCCCATGAGCGCGAGGTGGTCCCGCACGTGGGCGTGGTTGGCCTCCATGATCCGCTCGGGATAGGCGGGGAAGTCGCCGTCGAGGTACGACAGCCAGGCGTACTCCTCGCCGGCGCCGTGTTTGTTCGACGCCCGGAAGTCGACCTGTTTCCAGTCTTGACTGCCCCAGTCGCGCAGTCGGTCGACGCGCTCGCGATCCTCCTCGGAGAGGGACATGTACCAGAGGTGGAAGATGTACGGATCGTCCCGGTGGGGCTTGAACTCGTACCAGCCGTCGCGCCAGAGTACCTCACCGTCGTTCTCCGTGAGTACGTCCGAGGCATCGTAATGGTAGTCGCCCGGATCGCCGTACTTGTGGGGAACGTACAGCGTGTCGTGGACCGGATCCTCGCTGACCTCGATCCCGTTCTCGATGAGGACGTCGAGTTGCGAGCGCGGGAACTCGAGGTACTCCAGATCGCCCTCGAGCAGAACGGCGTTCTCCGCTGCGACAGTGGGACCAATGCCGACGTAGTGCCAGCCGCCCCACGACCAGCCGTAGAAACCGCCGTACCACTTCCCGTCGGTGTACTCTCCGATCTCGCCCGAGAGTCCGACGTTGTCGGGGATGATCCCGCCGTTTTCGGCGGTACGCTCGCGCCACGCTCGGAGGTACTCCGTCACCCACTCCCGGTACCGGTCATCGCCGGTATGGAGGTAGGCGTTGGTCATCAGGCTCGTGATCCCGAGGTTGAGTGGGATGTCTCCTCGAGAACAGCGTTCACTGTAAATTTCGTAGAGTCGTTCTTCGTTGTCCGGATCGAGTAATTCGGCCGCTTCGTCGAACCCCGTGTCCCGCCACGGGAGTCCGTGACTCGCCCAGCGGTAGTCGGAGCCGTAGCCACCGAAGGTCGACTGATCCCCGAATGCCGATAGATCGCTGTATTCGGGGCCCATGCTCCCGTTCTGAGGCGCTCGAACGAGCCGCTTCTCACCGTCGTAGTTGTTCGCCTCGGCGTCGTCGAAGTAGAGTTCCGCAAACCGCTCGGCCCGGTCGACGACGGTCTCGTCGTCCGGCGCCGCCAGTCCCATGTTGTAGGTGAAGAGGTTGCCCTCGCCGAGGTGGAACCAGTCGCGACACTGCTCGAACTCGTCGACAACCATCGGATGGCCGAACGGCGTCTCGGTCTCGCTGCCCCGTTTCAGCGCGCCCTCGTAGGCCTCCCGCGCGCGCTCGAGGAAGCGCTCGTCGCCGCCCATCGCGTACACCAGCGGCCAGTTGTAGAACCCCTCGATCACGTCGTCGAAGCCGTCGACGCCGACGTGGTCGTCGGGCGGCCAGTAGGGCTCGCCATTCTCGTTTAAGTATTCGTCGGCGAACCGGCCGACGGCGTCGGCCATCGTCTCGAACAGTTCGCGCTGTAATGTGGCCCATTCCGGCGGTCGTCTGAAGGTTTCGCTCGCCCGAATCTCGTACATACTCGGTGGAGTGTCTCTCGGACGGATTAATATTTGGGTGTCGGTGGCTCGAGCCGATGACGCGGCTACGCCTCGAGGTTTCCCTTCGAGTCCAGGATCTCGGTAAAGAGGTCGACGAACAGCGACGTCCGCTTCGGATAGCCGTCGTCAGTCCTCTCCTCGAGCAGCTCAAACTACTGTGTTTTTTCGCTTCGGACTGGTGTCGATACCCTAAATCACCGAAAAAGATCGATCGACGCGGTTAAACGACTGGTCCGTAAGCAGGCAGTCCGGTTTGTCTGATCAGTTCAACCGCTACCCAACAGTTCGATTTGTTCCTCGGACCGCGACCGATTCTGATTCTATCGGGACGGATGGAAGAACCGTTCCCCCCGTTGTTCCCACGAGCGCGATACTTCCTCTCACGGACGCGACGAAAGCGAGTCCACGTTACGAGAACTTGGTGTTGAGTTCGATGACGTTGGCCGCGCGCTGGACGCTCTCGGCGAGTTCACCGTGGAGATAGTCGTCCGTGATCCGACTAGCCGGACCGGTGACACTAACAGCACCGACGACCGACGTTCCGTTTCGGACGGGCGTGGCAACACAGCGGAGTCCCTCGATGTTCTCCTCGTCGTCGATCGCGTACCCCCGCTCGGCGATTTCCTCGAGTTCCGTGTAGAGACTGGCCTGATCCGTGATCGTTTTCGGCGTCTTCCGCTCGAAAGCCGTTTCGCTGACGATTTCTTCTTGTCTGTCGGCGGGGAGAAACGCGAGGATGGACTTCCCGAGCGAGGTTGAGTAGATCGGTTGTTTCCCGCCGGCGCGCGAGGCCGTTTCGACAGCCTGGTTCCCCATCGCCTTGTAGAGATACGACACCTGCCCGTGTTCCTCGATTCCGAACTGTGCAATCTCCCCTGTTTCGTTCGCTAGCTCGTCGACCGCGTCGACGATCACGTCGTAGTTGGCGACCTGATTCCGGATGTCGTTGGCCATGTCCAGCACCTGCAGACTCAGCCGGTAGCCGTCGTCCTCGCGGACGATGATCTCTTCGCTCTCGAGGGTCTGGAGGTGGCTGTAGATCGTGCTCTTCGAATGGCCGAGCTCGTTGGCGAGTTCGGTTATGCTGGGCCGGTCGTTTTTCCGCACGGCGTCGAGAACGGTAAAGGCAATCTCAACTGATTGGATCCGGCGTCCGGTGCGTTCGTTGGGGGTGTTTGCCATGCCAGGACATAGTGGGTTTCTCCCACATAAGTATGTTCCTCAGAGCGGAACTCTCTACCATTTGATTCACTGAATGTGGGGTGATAAAAACCGCTTGTTTGACGCCGCCATTCGTCGACAATTCCCGGTTCATATGGGTAGGACACCCGCTATCAGTTACGTTCCGGCTACTACCGCTCTTCAGATACTCTCCGAATGGTTCTGGTTGTCCCCGCAAGACCGGATTTAGTATTCCTCATACGAGAATACCCCTGTAGCTTTCGAATACACCTGTTCTAAAGCATAGTCGTGCGAGGGACTGAATTTCTGACGCGCTATATATCGGCCGAAACCCTTGGAAATTACAACTGTATTAATGTAATCAGAGGCGCTCTCTCACATACATACGTACGAGTGTAAAGTTCGGCGAGGAGGAACTGGTGGAGCGCAAAACAACTCCGCGGTCGCTGATGTGATACAATAACAACCGATAGTTACCTACGGAATTGCCTTTAGCACGGCATCCACTCTGAGACGAGTAGCGAAAACACTCTGGCTCGATAATGGGGGACACGAATTGCCGTCGTATCTGACGATCATATCAATAGGCGTCTGGACGGTGTATCCGGCGCTACTTCCGCACCTGTGGTTTGCGACAGTTTTCCATTATATCACCAATCGTTCTCTAGTACGTGTACGGATTTTGATCAACTACATAGAGGAGGTTTACCGATTGTGCCGTTAAACGAATCCGCCTGATACTGAGTACACTGACCGCTACCGCCACACTCGCGCTCGTTGTGACAGCGAATTCGCTATTGTACTGTTCGCCACAACAGCTATTTGGGCTTGGGACAGTCTTTACGGTGTTTCCACTTTTCCATCCTTGTCGACCCCAAGCCAGTTTTAGTCGGTACTGCGATCGGCGTTACGACGGCGGCAGATGAGATCTGAAACACGATATATCCGCTGAACGTATCACAGTCGGCGTAAGCCGGCAGTATAGTCTCATGCTCAGATTCCACGTTTTCCGCTTGCTTATTCAAACACCAGATAACTACCACATTCGTCTATTATGGTAATAGAGCTCATGCTGGAAGATGGAATTCAGAAGCAGCAATGAGTGGAGTTATTCGGCTTCGGGCGCTGGCGTTGTCTGAGTCTGTTCCGAGCGAACCGTATCGACGACACCCCGAAGATATCCGATAGTAAATCCGCGTCCTCGGTGTCGCCAGTCGTCATCACCCTCCATCTTCGGTACGTGGTCAGGAATGACTGCCCCTTCGAAACCGACATCGTGGAGTGTTCTCACCGCGTCAGCGGTATTGAAGTTGCCTTTGTCGACGAACGTCTCGTGGAACTTCGGCATCGTACCGACGACGTCACGGAAGTGAATAAAGATAATCTGATCACGCTCGCCGAATCGACGGATGACATCGGTAACATCCTCACCCATCTGTGAGAAACAGCCGAGACAGAGCTTCAGTCCGTGATTGTCGCTCGGGACGAGTTCCATGCCCTTCTCGAAGTTCTCCACGTTGCGGAACAGGCGCGGAATCCCGCCGAGCGATTCGATACTCGGCGGATCGATTGGGTGAAGCGCCAGGTCGACACCTGCCTCTTCGGCGACCGGAAGAACGTTCTCGAGGAAGTACTGGTAATTGTCCCAGAACTCCTCTTCGGTGTACTCGCGGTCGATACCGGACGCGAGCTCGTCCGGTTCGTCGAGCTCGTCATAATTGAAGGCAGTAGATTCGGCGCTGCCTCGGTCTTCAACAGGGGACGTGCGCATCGGAACGACGCTGCGGGGATTCCACTGATAACCCAATATTGGGATGCCAGCCTCTCCGAGATTCCGAATCAAGGTTGTGATCTGATCGAGCGCTTCGTCTGCACCGTCACGGTCGAACATGATGTCGCCGTACATCGAATACGGGAGCGACTGGATGCCCGTAAAGGACAGTCCTGCGTCCTCGACCCGTTCTCGAGCGGCCGTGAGTTCCGAAACCGACGGAATCTGGTCTGGACCAACGACAATCGTGTCCGTCCCGTCACGGTCGTTGAATTCGTCCGGTTCCTCCTCCGTATCGGCGTGATCAACGAAAATATCCGTTGCTCCCAGTTGACGGATGTACCGTAGCCGAGAGTCTGAAAGCGATCGTGTTCGAACACCAACACGGACATCAGCATTACTATTCTGGCTCATGCTTTCTACTTATCTTGAGATGTCTAAACTGTTACGAAGACTGCAGCAACCGCGAACTGGGTGGGTATTCTGATCGCTAACCGTTCGGATATTGTGACATATGATGGATGTCGTCTGAGTATAATATCGGTTACAAGGTAACGAGAACGAAAAAGCTAGGTCCGGCCGCTTGCTATGGGACAGCAATACGGAGCTAGCATTTTCGAAGAGCTACGACAAGTGGCGCAATGTTCCTTTGGGCAGAGTCAAGGCTAAGCGATGGCTGACTTCCGATTCGGGCACTTACCTTACTCAATTGCGCCATACGTTTGGCCACCTTTCAGTAACATAAACCCTGCCATTCATCCTCTATTGCAGTGAAAATCATTATAATATGGTCGTATTTTCAGACAAACACTATATTAACAGCTAGGAGAAACCAATCCGTGATGTTCGTCTGGTTCCGCTGCGTTAGGTCGACATTGTCGTGACGGTAACTGGTCCATCGAACTGGAGGATAACCGATTGGGCCACATCGCCGAAAACTGCTTTCCCAGCCGGCGAACGCTTCTTTCCGCTGATGAAAATGTGATCGCATCCCTCTTCCTCGGCCATCTGGATGACATCGTCCGGGATCGTCCCGACGAGACCCACCGCTCGGTACGGAATCTCCTCACCGAACGCATCGCTTGCAATATCTTCTGCTTCGGTCTTTGCAATCTCTTCCATTTCGTCGACACCTTCGACTTCCCGCTCCGAGTTTGCCTGCCGTTGAAGGTTATTCTGTAATCTCTTTTCATCGACGGCTCTGCAGAATACGATCTCTGTCTCCGTTCCGGAAACGTGCCGCTTTGCTGTACGTAGCAGTTGTTGGTCCGGCTCATCCCCTGTTTGGACAACAAGCACTGTATCCATACTCTCTATACTACTGTGAAGATATATAAAACTCAGCCTGCAGCGTGACGCCATTCGGATACAGTTGTATGTTGCCGGAGTTTATTTTCGCCCCTATACGTCTGAAAGCGAGGAAATTAGCTCAGAAGAAGTAGTTGTTCGGGACGAAGGTCGAGACTTCCGGCACGAGGGCGACAATCAAGATAACGACTAGTAACGGAATGTAGAACAAGATCATCGCACGCATGACGGTCTCGAGCGAGGCGTCGGTCACCTTCTCCAGAACGAAGAGGACAGATCCCAGTGGCGGCGTCACGACGCCGGTCATGAGCGAGAGGATCATCACGATCCCGAAGTGGATCGGGTCGATTCCGAGCGTCTCGATGATCGGCATGAGGATCGGAACCATGATCATGATCGTTGCGGTGATGCTCATGAACGTCCCGATGAGCATGAACAGCGGAACGAAGATCAGGATTGCCACTGTCGGATTCGTCGTAAAGCCTGTAATCGCGTCGGCTAACAGTATTGGGATTCGAAGTTGCAGTGCGACGAGACCGTAGAGCATCGCGAGAGAGATGATGAAGAGGATAGAGAACGTCTCGACCATTCCATCTCGGAATTCCTCGAGCAGTACCTCTCCAGTGAGAGAGCCCTGATAGAAGCCCAGCCCGATTGCATAGAGCACTGCAACCGCGCCGGCCTCCGTCGCGGTGAACATCCCCGAGAGAATACCGCCGACGATGAATACGGGGATCACTAGCGCGGGGAGAGCGTTAACGAACTCCTCACCGATTGTTCGGAGTCCGACAGCCTCGCCTTTCCCGTATCCTTTCCACCGGACGACGAGATACGTGAATATGGAAAGGACCCCCGCAAGTAGCAGTCCAGGTACAATTCCGGCGAGGAACAGCGCCCCGATGGACTCTTCGGCCAATACGCCGTACAGAATGATCGGCACACTCGGCGGAATAATCGGCCCGATGATCGACGACGCGCCAGTGACACCGATTGCCGTCTTTTTATCGTATCCCTGGTCGCGCATCGCGTTGTACTCGACTCGGCCGAGCCCCGCGGCGTCAGCAACCGCCAGTCCGGACATCCCGGAGAAAATGACGCTCGCACCGATATTGACCTGTGCAATTCCGCCTCGAATCCGACCGAATATCGCGTTCGCGAAGTCGAAGACTTCCGAGGTCATATCCGTCCTATTCATCAATCGACCTAACATGAGATAGAACGGAACTGCGAGCAGCGTAAACGAGTTCAGGCCGTGCATCAACTGATTCGACATCAAGCCGAAATTGAGGGACGGGCCGAACGGAGAGAGCATGATGAGGACGCATGCTGATCCGATCGCGACCGCGACGGGCATGCCGAGTGCGTAGAGGAGAAGCAATCCGCCGAGAAAGATGAGTCCAATCAGTAATAGCTCCATCCTATTCTCCCTCCTTATTCGCGCGGTTTTCTTTGTTCATGAGTTGTTGACTGAAGTCGGTCGTCGTTAGTAGAGCGCGCAGGTTGACCAGTTCATAGAACACCATCATCCCGATGAATACCGTTATCGACCCGTATATCCATCCCTGTCGTACCTGCCCTACTGCCATCATCGGCGTATCCCAGTTCTGAAGCGTTGCACGTAAGCCGGCATACCCCAACATGATCAGGAAGACGATCGTCAAAACCTGTGCAAGGATATCGACGATCGACCCGATCAGCGGAGATCGTTTTTCGAGCTGGGTAGAGACGATTGTCATTTTGATGTGCTCTCCGTTTCTGGAGGCGACTGCAGCCCCTCCGTAGGTCCCGACGATGAGCAAATACCGTGCGAGCGGTTCCGTCCACCACGCACCCCCGCTGACCGGGAGATCGAGTACACGGACGGTTATCTGAAACACCGTCAGAAGCAACATTAGAATAAAAATGAATGTTGCCACGTTTAGCACGATCCAATCGTACCATGTATCTCTTTTTAACCCTAGCGACTGGTCGATATCCATATACAATAATAATGGTCGCTATAGTATAATAGCACCGGTTCGGTGTAGCTGTACCACTCAACTATTATGCTGATTTAGTGTCACGCCATGTCGCGCCACTTCTCCCACGAACCCGCATACGTCTCTTCGAATAACTGTTCGACAGCGGGGGCTGCTGCCTCGTAGAACGCGTCTGTATCAACGTCTTCAATGATTTCCATGCCGTTTTCTTCGGCCTCCGTGATTAGTTCTTCTTCCGAATCTCGAGCCCACTGCGTTGCCTCTTCGGCAACTTCGTTGACGATTTCGTCGATCATATCCTGCTGAGACTCGTCCAGTCCCTCGTAGAAACTGGTACTCACGTACATCTGCCCGCTCTGCGGGAGATGACTAGTCATACTATAGTAGTCCTGCACCTCCCAAAGGCTAAGCGAGGCGATCTGGGCTGGTGGGCCTTCGGACGCCTCAACGACGCCCTGCTGAAGACCCGAATAGAGTTCGTCGAGTGAGACGGGCGATGGACTCGCACCAACGCTTTCCCACGCTTTTACCCACGAATCGTGACTCGGAAGCCGTAGGTCCATCCCTTGAACGTCCTCGGGAGTCCGAACTGGCTTGTTCGACGTGTAATGTCGCATTCCTCGGTAGACCCGGGGACCGGTGACCTTGATCCCTGCTTCCTCGAGAGCCGGGTACACTTCTTCTTGGAACTCGTCCGACTCCATAATCTTCTGCTGGTGTTCGAAACTCTCGAGGACGTACGGCGAGTTGAAGAAGTAGTACTTGGGTGCGTGCATGTCGTACGCGTCTGACCCTCCGGTGTACATATCAACTGCGCCTTGATTCATCAGGTCGAACGTCTCGGTCTCTGATCCGTACGAACCGCCGTAGGAGAACTCGACGCTGATGTCTCCGTCCGATTCCTCTTCGATGCGTTCTTTGAATTGTTGCCCTGCGTAGACCAGAGAGGTACCTTCCTCCATTACGCTTGCCATGGTGATAGTCGTTCCACCGCTGTCTCCGCCCATACACCCAGCGAGAGTCGCTAGCCCAGATGCACCAATTCCCATCTTGACGGCTTGACGACGCGTCACACTATCTAAACAGCTCTCATTCCCAGCTGTCTGTTTGCCAGACATACTCAACCCATTGTAATGGAGGGGTATAAATCTAATCATTATTAACAGCCATTTGAACCAATATATCTGTCTGATCGGTGAGTGTACGCCCTCAGTCGGTATCACAATAGCGTCGCTGTCTTTGCGGACAATTCGATGACAGGCCAGCTTAAAATATAACCAGCGCGCACGCATGACGTCCCGAGTTGTGTTCACTCCCGGCGAGAGACACCACTTGCCTGCCAACAACACGGAAACTCAATCGCGAACTTCTCGATCGACGAGTCCAGCCTCCTTGACCATCGTGGACTCTGCCGTACTGACATCGGTCTATGTGGCATGTTCCGGGTCAGTGTGTTGCCATTATCTCGCCTTGCTCCGCGACTGCCTTTCGAATGATGGTTGCCAGATGGACTCCGTCTTGTCACGTGTGTTCTGCAGGCCACACATACGCTGATGTCTACGAGCCGATCGAGGATTGCCTGGATATCGGCGGCAAGGACGACTGCGTCGACGTCGCGGGCGTCCTGACCGCTGACGATCGAGTTGTGGTTTCACAGATCGTGCGACGACCTTCACTCAATTCTGTTAGTCAGTGACTGGATAGACCAAGCGGATCGCCTGCTTCGTGAAGACGTTGCTGCTGGGGTCACGCTCGCCGTACTAGTGGTTCCCGTAGTAGCGCTGCGGCGGTGCCACTTAACTGCCGTATCAGCCATCCGTCGATCGGCGAACCGACCCGGCGACAACGTTCTCGGAAGGAAGTCGCCGATCTACCAATATGAGTTCCCAATCCCTAGCGATGGCGGAACCGATATCGCATCGGTTTCTTTTCTATATTACTGAGGACTCGTCATGGTGGGCCCCTGCCGATGAGACTGTCGTCATTGGCAGTGATAGTATTGCCGGGAAAGAAACCTTCGTATAGTGGACGACGAAACGACTAGCCCGAATGCCGACAACGCATCGTAACTACGTCGATGGTGAGTGGGTCGAATCGCGTTCCGGAGAGACGTTCGAGGTACTGAACCCCGCAAACACGACCGAGGTCGTCGGCGAGTTCCAGTCGTCGACGTCCGAAGACGCCGAAGAGGCGGTCGAGGCCGCAGTCACCGCCGAGGATGAGTGGGCGTCGATGCCCGGCCCGGAACGAGGAGCGATCCTCAAGGAAACCGCCCAGATCCTCGAGGACCAGAAGGAGGACCTGACCGAGACGCTGACCCAGGAGGAGGGGAAGACGCTCAGCGAAGCCGGTGGCGAGGTCCAACGTGCGATCGACATCTTCTACTACTACGCACAGAAGGCCAGCGACCTCGGCGGCACCGTCAAGTCATCCAGCAGCACGGACACGGAGCTCTATACCAAGAAAGAGCCGCTCGGCACTGTCGCCCTGATCACGCCGTGGAACTACCCCATCGCGATCCCAGCCTGGAAGCTCGCCCCCGCGCTGGCCGCGGGCAACACGGCCGTCCTCAAACCCGCCTCGGCGGCGCCGACCGTCTCCTGGAAACTCCTCGAGGCGCTCGACGAAGCGGGACTGCCCGACGGCGTCGCAAACTATGTCACTGGCTCCGGGAGCGAGGTGGGCGGCATGCTGACCGACCACGAGGGCGTCGACGGCGTCTCCTTTACCGGGAGCACGCAGGTCGGAACCGCCGTCGCCCAGGCCGCCGCGGACGACCTCAAACGCGTCCAGTGTGAGATGGGCGGGAAGAACCCGACGGTCGTCATGCCCAGCGCCGACGTCGACGAGGCCGTCGACATCGTCGGTGCCGGCGCGTTCGGCGTCACCGGGCAGGCCTGTACCGCCTGCTCCCGCGCGATCGTCCACGAGGACGTCTACGACGAGTTCGTCGAGGGCGTCACCGAGTACGCCGAGACCATCGAGATCGGTCCCGGCGACGAGGACGTCGACATGGGCCCCCACGTCACGAACAGCGAACTGGAGGGCACGCTCGAGTACGTCGGAATCGCCGAAGACGAGGGCGCGACCCTCGAGACCGGCGGCGAGCGGCTCACCGGCGACGAGTACGCCGACGGCTACTACGTCGAGCCGGCCGTCTTCTCGGACGTGGACAACGACATGCGCATCGCCCAGGAGGAGGTCTTCGGGCCGGTGCTGGCCGTACTGAAGGTCAGCAGCTTCGAGGAAGGCCTCGAGCTCGCCAACGACGTCGACTACGGCCTCTCGGCGAGCATCGTTACGGACGACCTCACCGAAGCGAACCAGTTCGCCGAGAACGTCGAGTCGGGCGTCGCGAAGGTCAACGAGAAGACCACCGGCCTCGAGCTCCACGTGCCCTTCGGCGGCTATAAGGAGTCCTCGACGGACACCTACCGCGAACAGGGCGACGCCGGACTGGACTTCTTCACGTCGACGAAGACGGTTTACATGAACTACTGATCCGCCGTCGCCCCTTCCCGTAGCGCGCAGTTCGAGTTCAATTCTTCTCGGCGGTCGATTCGCTGTTCGATCCGACGCCAGCACCGTTCGGTATCGGTTAACCGGTCCCTCAAGGGTCCCGTCCCGGAACGGGCGGCGATTTTCTCGTTCCTGGTGCACCAAATGTACTGACGAGTATGGGATGGCCCTTACCCGATCCCCTTTCCTCACGGACTGTCTTCGGTGCAGATGTCAGTATTCGACGCCGGTTGATCGAGGGCTCGTCTATCGCTGGCTTTGTATCGTCACGCGAAACGATCGATCGCCGGTTTTTGTCGGCAAAACGACGCCAAGATCCACTGACTTCGAGATACCTGTGCCGTGCGGGGTCAGTTTTAGCCGATGGGTTTATGTTGGGCGCAATACTTCCTGCTATTATGTCATTGCCAGTCGAGCAGGTACGGAGCCGTCTCCGTGGCGTTGCTGTCGGTCTGTTGACACCATTTGATGACGACCTCGAGATCGAACACGAGAAAATCGCGGAAAACGCACAGGAGTTGTACGACGCCGGGATTCGGACGTTCCTTGCGACCGCGAACATCAGCGAGTACCACTCGCTGTCGGCGAGCGAGCGCGTCGACGTCGCCGAGACGAGCGTCGACGCGCTCCCGTCGGACGCCTGCGTCCTCGCGGGCGTCGGCGGCAGCACGCACAACGCCACGGAACTGATTGCGGCGTACGATCGTATCGACGTCGACGCGATGATGATCATGCCGCCGGACCACACATATCTTCACGAACAGGGACTGCTGGAGTACTATCGTAACCTCGCCTCGTCGACTGAGACGCCGCTCGTTCCCTACGTCCGCGGCTTCGACCCGTCCGTCGACTACCTCACCAGCCTCACCCGCGTCGACGGCGTCGTCGGGATCAAGTACGCGCTGAAGGATCCGGTCAAGCTCGGCGCGGCCGTCGAGGCCGGTGCCGACGACGTTGTCTGGGTCGACGGGCTCGCGGAACCCTACGCTGTCTCGTACTGGGCGGAGGGGGCGGAGGGCTTCTCCGCGGGCGTCAGCAACTTCCGCCCAGAGGTCGGGCTCGAACTGTTCGACGCGCTCTCCGAGGGCGACTGGGAGCGCGCCTGCGAACTCCGGAATATCTGCCTGCCCTACCAGAACTTCCGGGACGAAACCGGGCAGGATAACGCAATCGCCGGCGCGATCAGCGTCTCGGCGGTCAAGAAAGGGCTCGAACTCGCCGGTCTCCACGGCGGCAACGTCCGCGAACCGATCCGCACGCTCCAGCCCGAAGAGGAACGGAAGGCCGAACGGCTGTACGATCAACTTGACGACGAGATCGAATCCCTCATCAACTAACTCGAGAGTGATACCCGAAGCAAACAGGGCCGATAGCAGAGTGTTTCTAAGCGCCTCCGTTTTGCAGCCAGTGTGAGTTCGTTACGAGACGAGGGCGAGCCACTCTTGTCGCTGTGCAGAACTGCTCACGTCTCGTAGCTGCTACTCGCTAGCACGTTCGGGTTCGATCCGTACGACGGCACGCGATCACCACTATTTCGTTCCTCAGGGAGGAACGGTTTCAGCCGCAATCAACGAAATGGACGCCGATTGAGTTCACACGGCGGTTGCTCTACAGCTTGTGATACGACGCTGGAGACCGCTTATCCCGTGTTTCCTCCTAATTCTCCGCTGGACGGGTAGTGATTAGTGTCTAAACTATCGGAATTGATCCTTGTCGTTTGTCATTGTCACTTTGAAGTGGCTTTTTCGACATCTCGCGTTCGGCCATCAGGAATCGTCAGCTTCAGTCGTCCCTCGACCATATTTCGGTCAAATTATTGTTGATCTATATCATATCGCGGCGCGGTTCATACTCGGATTGGATTGGTTGGGTTCTATTCGCATTTTCCTCCCGAAACTAATTACAGACATACTACTGTAAACGTCCCGTGTAGGAGAACTGATCGTGGACTTGGCTGGATCGGATTCTCGCTACAATTCAGCGAGAACCGCCCACTGGTATCGGCCTGATTGGAGTGGACGACGTAAACGGAGACGAAACAATCTCTCGAGGACGCACAGTAGATTGAGGTGATGACTGGAAAGCGAACGCGTCGAGCCCATGTCCAAGCGGGTTGGAGGAGATGTGTCTCACCCTCTCGGCCCGGACTCAGACAGCCGGGAGCAGCCCGAGATATCGATGTGGCAGTTGCTCGCATCGTCGTACTTGTGGTGCACGCGTGCTGCGGACGAAATTCCTGTCTACTTTAGTTCCGTTCTGAATTAGTCCATTTGCCGGACATCTGGGACTCGAAACACGCTTAAGAAGAACAACGTTCTCCGCAGTAGCGTCGGTTTGATGCCGGCATAGTGTCAGTCGTTCCACGACCCTCGTAGAAGTTTCCGCACCACTTTCTATCGGTGTACGCTCCGATCCCACCAGGCAGTTTACTGTTATTGGGGACGAAACCGACGCTTTCAGCGGTTCGATTGCGATAGGCCTCACGGTATCCCGTCCACTTCCGCTACTGACCATCGTCGATGGCGGAATGATATCAGTCATTCGGCCCGAGATACCGAGAATCGATAGATTAGCTCGTCGAGAACAACGTTTACTATAAATTTCGAAGAACCGTTTAATCGCTTCGTCGAACTTCGTGTCTCGCCACGTAAACCCGCGGCTCGCCAAGCGGTAGTCAGAGCCGTAGCCGCCGAAGGCTCGACTGAACTGTTCTTCGTTATCATAGCTGTTTCCGTCCGCATTGCCGAAGTAAAGGTGGGCGAACCGCTCAGTCTGTCGACGACGATCCCGTCGTTCAGCGTTGACTACGCCTCGAGGTTCCCCTTCGAGTCCAGAATCTCGGTGAAGAGGTCGACGAACAGCGACGTCCGCTTCGGATAGCCGTCGTCGGTCGTCTCCTCAAGCGGCGCGTTCTCGAGGTTCGTCACTAGATCCGGGGTGTGGGGAAGTCTCCCGACGACCTCGCGGACCTCGAACGTGATCGCGTTCTCGTCGTCCGTATCGAGCCACGCGGCCGCGCTCTGTTCGTCGGTGTACTCGATGGTGTACGTCTCCCCGCCGGCCAACTCGACGATGTGGTCCATGGATCCGATCTCGAGGCTGTGGTCGTCTCGCTCCAGGTAGAGCGTCCCGTCGTCGATCCGCGGTTCGTATCGGGGTTGGTCCGTCATTGTGTGGTAACTGAAGCCATAGGTCACGAAGGGATAAATGATGTGTTCTTTCCCGTTTCTTGTCCCGGCCCGATTCGATGACGGATCTCGAGTCACCGAAAAAAGACCGATCGTCCGCAGCCGAACGATTCCTCGCGCGCAGATCGGTCGGGCCGCACCCGACTCCAATCGCGTTGCGACTCCTCGCCCGTGTAATTGGGAGTCGACTATTCGACGTCGCGTGCTTTTGCGCGCAGCCAGGCATGCGTCCCGTTCTGTGGAACGTCCAGCCGCTGCCGATTGACCTCGAGATCGGGGTAACCGCCGACCTCCTCCTGACTATCGATGTACGAGCCGTCGCCGGAACGGAGTTGCTCGAGAACGCGCTCGTCGTGGGCGGTGCGATCGGCCGGCCGCGCGCCGACGTTCTCGAGATTGTGTGCGCCGACGTCTTCCGAATCGAGGACCTCGAGGTCCTCGGTCCAGAGCGGCCGCGAGTCGAGTCGCGTGATCCCGTCGCCGACCATCGGGTTGTCGCTGCCCTCGAGGACGTTGTCGGCGACGTACGCGTCGCCGTCGCCGAAGACGTTGGGTTGGTCGCTGACCGGCCGCCGGAAGACGTTACCTTCGATGCTCGCTTTCGTGTCGGGATCCATCCACGCGCCGTCCCGGTAGTGGTACATGACGTTGTTCGCGACGACGGTTCGGGTCCCCTCCTTGAGGCGCGGATTCCGATCGTAGTTGTGCGCCCAGACGTTGCCCGCGAGCGCGACGTTCTCCGCGTTGTTACCGATCAGCGAGCCGTAGCCGTGGTCCCCCTTGTGGTGGGTCGCGTCCTGCAGCGGCTCGGCGATCAGGCAGTTCGAGACCGTCGTGTTCTCGGTGTCGTAGCCGACCGAGAGGTTCTCGTCGACCGCCCACGTCGTCGTGCAGTGGTCGATGACGTTGTTCTCGGTTCGGTCCCCCGTTCTGATCCCGTCGGGCTCCCAGTCGCTCTCCTCGTTCAGGTTGGCGTCACCCGGCCGGACCCGCAGGTGCTGGACGACGCAATCGTCCGCGTCGATCCAGAGATCGCCGTGCGTGAGCGTGATGCCCGGCGAGGGGGCCGTCTGTCCCGCGAGGTAGAGTTCGTCGTTGACCACTGTCAGGCGCTGCTCCGCGAGATCGATCACGCCGCTGGTCTCGAAGACGACCAGGCGCGGCCCGTCGACCCCGACCGCGGCCGACAGCTGGCGCCGCGTCGGCTCGGTGATCTCGATGACGGGCGTGTCGTCGTCCAGCCACGGCGCCGGATCCGCGAACCCGTCGGCGAGATCGACGTGCGACGCGCTTCGCGGCCCGTTCCGGACCGTCCGGCCGTTCGACCGACCGGACGTCCCGACCGTTCTGGTCGACCCGGTCGCCCGATCGCCGTCGCTCGTCTCGACGACCGCGCGGTACTGGTAGTACCGCCTGCTCGTGAGACCGTCGAGGCGGACGCTGAACGCCCCCGATTCCTCGAGCGTTCGCGCGGCTGTCGCCGTCCAGGACTCGGTCGGTACCTTCCGATACTCGACGTAGCCGTCGGCCGACTCGGCGCCGCCCAGATCGGTCAGTTCGCCGCGTACCGTCGCCCCCGTGGCCGTCACGTCGGTCACGTCGCCGGTCGAGACGAACGGAACGCCTTCTTCGACGTCGACGCTTCCGGCGACGTCGACGTCGCCGATATCGCGGTTAGCGGTCGGTTCGAGTCCCGTCAGATCGCGCAGTTCGGCCGTACAGAGCGTGCCGACGTTGTGGCTCGTCACGGGGAGGCCAACGTACGCGTCGTCGCTCAACTCGACGTGTTCCGCGTCGACGTCGGCGATCAGCGTCCAGTTCTCCCCGTCGTTCGAGCCGTACGCCTCGAAGACGTCGCCGCTCCGCCGCAGGCGCAGCCACTCGGCCTCGAGGCTTCCGCCCTCGACCTCGCTCTCGTTTTCGCCGCCCGACGTCGTGCTGAGCGTATCGACGCCCGCTTCCGGCCGCCACTGGAGCGACGCCTCGCCGTCGGGCGTCCGCCGGAGCATCACGTTCTTCGCCGCGGGATCCAGCGACTCCCGGATCATGATGCCGGTCTTCGCATTGGGGTCACTGTTCTCGAGCGCGGTGTTTCGTACCTGTACGTCGACGTCTCCGCTAACGGTATCGTAGTAGTAGTGGAACGCGTCCGCCGTACTCCAGATGTCCGCACCACCGCCGCGAATCGTAACGCTGGTCGCTGCCGCGGCCGTGCCGCTGGTAAACGCTGCTGCCGTCAGTCCAAGACCCCCTGCACCGATCGCTCGCAGGAAGGATCGTCGCTTGTGTGTCATGGTATTACACCAATCAAGGTGACAATATCTCCAGTGATATATCTTTCTTCGCTGAACGTACACTCCCTAAGGTCTATCGGCAACTATTATCGAAAATGAACGTATGGATTTAGCCTGTATGATAGATGTGGCTTCTCATCTCTCGCGAACGCAAGGACGTGAGTTGACACCCCCGTGGCGGGTTACGAGAATTTGGTGTTGAGTTCGATGACGTTGGCCGCGCGCTGGACGCTCTCGGCGAGTTCACCGTAGAGATAGTCGTCCGTGATCCGACTAGCCGGACCGCTAACGCTAACGGCGCCGACGACCGACGTTCCGTTTCGGACGGGCGCGGCGACACAGCGGAGTCCCTCGATGTTCTCCTCGTCGTCGATCGCGTACCCCCGCTCGGCGATCTCCTCGAGTTCCGTGTAGAGACTGGCCTGATCCGTGATCGTTTTCGGCGTCTTCCGCTCGAAAGCCGTTTCGCTGACGATTTCTTCTTGTCTATCTGAGGGGAGAAACGCGAGGATGGACTTCCCGAGCGAGGTTGAGTAGATCGGTTGTTTCCCGCCGGCGCGCGAGGCCGTTTCGACAGCCTGGTTCCCCATCGCCTTGTAGAGATACGACACCTGCCCGTGTTCCTCGATTCCGAACTGTGCAATCTCCCCTGTTTCGTTCGCCAGTTCGTCGACCGCGTCGACGATCACGTCGTAGTTGGCGACCTGATTTCGGACGTCGTTGGCCATGTCCAGCACCTGGAGACTCAGCCGGTAGCCGTCGTCCTCACGGACGATGATCTCTTCGCTCTCGAGGGTCCGGAGGTGATTGTGAATCGTGCTCTTCGAATGGCCGAGCTCGTTAGCGAGTTCGGTTATGCTGGGTCGGTCGTTTTTCCGCACGGTATCGAGAACGGTAAAGGCAATCTCGACTGATTTGATCCGGGATTCGGTTCGTTCCTGGGGGGTGTTTGCCATATCAAGACATAGCGGGTTTTAGCTATATAAGTCTGTTCCCCAGAGGCGAACCCGATCTCCCGCTGAATTCAGCGAACATTGCGCGGGAAAACCGTCTGCTTCGCCCCACCGGTCGTCGATTTCCTCCGTCTTGTATGGGTGTGTCACTTGCTATCGGTAGGTGTTCAGTCGCAGACCATCGGGAAACGTCCGATCGGTTGTCACGATCGGCTCACTGAGACCTGATCCAGTATTTCCCACACGCGAACACTGGATAAAACCTCGGATACGGGATTGTCTGTGTCTGTAGACACGATATAGGCATCAAACAATACTGGTGGATAATCGAAACGCATCTTCCTTTACATGTGTACTATCGTCACACATAGTGCTCTCTTTATTACAAAGGTACTGTTGTAAAATTCGGCGAGCGGGAACCGTATGCTGTCCCCAACGGTTCCGCGACGGGTCTCAGTGCCTGCTCGTCTCGCCGAACGAACCATCCGAACGCGTGCGGTTGATCCGAGAGTGCTCGCTGTGCGTCGCCGCGGCTGCGGCCGCGTGGCTATTGAGCGGCCCGAATCAAGATCGCCGGCGTCTCGGGATCAGAACGAGGATTCGGATGTATCGTCTTCCGATATCAGTCGCAACGGGGACGAGAGCGGAACGCCAGAAATCGCGCGGTCAGGGAGGACTCGCGGCAGGATCTTCGACGACCCGCGCCCACTGTGCGAGCCACTCGTCCAATCCGTTGTCGGGAACGTCGAGCGTGTGTGTCGTCTCCTCGAAGTCGGGGTAGCCGGCGACGTCCTTCTGGCTGTCGATGATGGCGCCCGTGCCCTCGCAGACGTGCTCGAGGATCCGTTCGTCGTGGGCGGTGCGATCGGCGGGGCGGGCGCCGACGCCCGAAAGCACGGCGTCGTAGGCCTGCCCTCCGCGGACCGTTTTCAGCTCGTCGGGCCAGAGGGCGCTGGGAGGCCATCGTGATACCGCTCCCGGTTCCGGTCACGGGCATCGACGACGGATCGGTCTCGTTGCACGCGATGTAGGCGGTTATCGGCCCCTTCGCGTCGGTGTAGGTCGTCCCGACGACGGCGTCGTCCGTCGGCGTCCGCGGCCCCGCGCGGTAGTGGTTGCCGACGATGCTCGCGGTCGTCTCGTCGTCGACGCCGCCGAGATTGAGTGCGCGCCCGAAGTTGTACCTCACGTTGTTCGTGACGACCGAACTCATGCCGCTCTTGAGCTGGGGGTGGTGAGCGACCGTGTTCGCCCAGCGGTTCCCCGCGATGGTCAACGGGCTGTTCGTCGACGTCGAGGGCCGGATCGTCCTTGAGGATCCGATCCCGCTGGCGCTGTTTCACCTGGCGGCGGCGTTACGCGGCGACGACCGCGCGGAGCTTCCGACGCCGGTCGGCGATCGACGATCGCCCGAGGGCGGCGTGTAGGACGGGGGTCCAAGAGATTCGAGAGCCGGCAGAATTGTCACTGAATGCCAATACTTTTGCCACGTACCATCCGTGCGAGAGACGTATGCATCAACTCGGTAGTCGTTCGATCGAAGAGCCCCCTCGCGTGAAGATCGGATACGTCGGGGGCGGCAGCCAAGGGTGGGCCCACACCCTCATCAACGACCTCGCGCAGTGCGGGGACGTCGCCGGATCGGTGGCGCTGTACGACGTCGACCACGCGGCCGCGACGAAGAACGCCGAACTCGGCAACCGGGTCGTCGAGCGCGAAGACGCCGACGGCGACTGGACGTTCGAGGCCTACCGCGAGCTGGACGACGCGCTCGCGGACGCCGATTTCGTCGTCTGTTCGATCCAGGACCCACCCGCGGAGACATTCGTCCACGACATCGACATTCCCAAGGAATACGGCATCCACCAGCCGGTCGCCGACACCGTCGGTCCCGGCGGGATCCTCCGCTCGATGCGGGCGATCCCGCAGTACCGCGAGATCGCGGCGACGGTTCGCGAGCAGTGCCCCGACGCCTGGGTCGTCAACTACACGAACCCGATGACCGTCTGCACGCGGACGCTCTATGAGGAGTATTCCGACATCAACGCGATCGGGCTCTGCCACGAGGTGTTCAAGTTCCAGGAGCAGTTCGCCGACATCGCCGAACGGTACGTCGACGACGCCGAGGACGTCGTCCGCGAGGAGATCCACGTCACCGTCAAGGGGATCAACCACTTCACGTGGATCGACGAGGCCCGATGGCGCGATACCGACCTGTTCAGCTACCTCGAAGCCGAACTCGAGGAGCACAAACCGCTGAAGGACTTCGATCCGGGTTCGATGTCCGACGCGTCCTACTGGGTCAACAACTATAACGTCGCTTTCGACCTCTACGACCGGTTCGGACTGCTCGGCGCGGCCGGTGACCGCCACCTCGTCGAGTTCGTCCCGTGGTACCTCCAGCTTGACGACCCCGGGGACCTCCATCGGTGGGGGATCCGGTTCACGCCGAGTTCGGCTCGTCTCCCCGACGACGACGGGCCGACACAGACCGAGCGGTACCTCTCCGGTGACGAGGCGTTCGAGTTCTACGAATCCGGCGAGGAGGCCGTCGACATCTTCCGCGCCCTGCTGGGACTCGAGCCCATCGAGACCCACCTGAACTATCCCAATGAGGGTCAGGTCGCGGGGCTGCCCGAGGGCGCCGTCGTCGAAACGAACGCGTTGCTCACCGGCGACGACGTCTCGCCGCTGGTCGCCGGCTCGCTCCCCCGCGAGATTCGATCGATGGTGATGACCCACGTGAACAATCAGGAGACCCTCGTCGAAGCCGGATTCGAGGGCGACCTCGATCGGGCGTTCCGGGCGTTCCTCAACGATCCGCTCGTCTCAATCGAACGCGATGCCGCCGCGGACCTCTTCGCCGAACTCGTCGACCGCGAACGCGACTACCTCGAGGCGTGGGACCTCGAGGACGCCGACGTCCTCGCGACGTCGCGCTGAGTGCATCTTCGACTGCAGCCACAACGGGAACGGCCTCATCACGCCAGCCAGGCGGAGGCCGGTGACGACTCCACGCTCGAGGTCAACACCGCCTCGCTAGTATCACTATCGCACCTGTGTTGCTATAGTTTCAGCGGGCGGCCGCCATCTCGTCCGCTGGTCCGTCGTCGCTACCGAGGAGCGGAATCGCCGGCCGACGGCGAACCGCCGACGACGCAACGTTTATTTCCTCACTCCGAAATATCCAGACGATGGCAGCACCTGACACGGACGGATTCGACATCCGCGAGTACGGCGCGAGCGGCGGCTCGGACGAGCCCGACACCGAGGCGATCCAGGCGGCGCTCGACGAGTGCGCCGAGTCCGGCGGGACGGTGTACGTCCCGTCGGGAACGTACGTGACTGGTCCGCTCCGGGTCGGCGACCAGACGACCCTGCATCTGGACACGGGGGCGACGCTCCAGTTCGTCGGCGACTACGTGGCGTTCCCGACGGTCGAGAGCCGCTGGGAGGGGTGGGACCAGTACGGCTTCCACCCGTGTCTGCTCGTCGACGACGCCGAGAACGTCTCGATCACCGGCCGCGGGACGATCGACGGCGGCGGCGAGTACTGGTGGCAGTTCTACGACGCTCCCGAGTCGGAGATTCCCGACGGGCTCCAGGAGCGACTGGCCGAATTCGAGGAGAAAAACGAGAAGCAGGACGACGTCAGCAGCTTCACCCACCGGCCGCCGCTGTTCCAGATCTACGACTCGGAGAACGTCTCCGTTTCGGGCGTAACCCTCGAGAACTCGCCGTTCTGGAACACCCACGTCGTCTACTCTGAGAACGTTACGATCACCGACGTCAACATCGCGAACCCGGCCGACGCGCCTAACGGCGATGGGATCGACATCGACTCTTCGCGGTACGTCCGGATCAGCGACACGTACATCAATGCGGGCGACGACGCGATCTGCATCAAGTCCGGAAAGAACGCCGAGGGCCGGGAGGTCGGCGAACCGGCGTCCCAGATCACCGTCACCAACTGTACGGTCGAGGCCGGTCACGGCGGCGTCGTCATCGGCAGCGAGATGTCCGGCGACGTCCGCGACGTGACGGTCACCAACTGCACGTTCACCGACACGGACCGCGGCGTCCGGATCAAGACCGCGCGCGACCGCGGCGGCGTCGTCGAGGACCTCCGGTTCGACAACATCGTCATGCGGCGGATCGCCTGCCCGTTCACCATCAACGGCTACTACTTCATGCCCCTTGACAGCGATGCCGAACCGGTCGACGAGGGGACGCCGATGGTGCGGAACGTCTCCTTTACCAACATCACCGCCCGCCAGGTCGAGACCGCCGGCTTCTTCGCCGGCCTCCCGGAGCAGTACTTCGAGGGGATCTCGTTCAACGACGTGCTGATCGACGCCACCCGACCGCTCGACGCGACGGACCTCGATCCCGCGATGGCCTACGACTACGAGCAGACCCACGCCCTGTTCTGCAAGTCCATCGCCGACATCTCGTTCACCGACGTTCGGATCCGAACCCCCGGCGGCCCGGCGATGCAGTTCGAGGAGACCGAGGACGTGACGATCGACGGCCTGCGGGTCCCGGACGACCAGGGCGCGCCCGTCGTCTCACTGACGAACGTCGGCCGGACTCGCGTTCGCGGCTGCGCGCCCCAGTCGGAATCAGAGGGACCGTTCCTCGAGGCCAGCGGGCCGAAAACGCACGAAATTTCGCTCGCCGGCAACCACGGATCGCTGGCCGCCGCCGTCGAAATCGCCGACGACAGCGACGCGACGCTCGAGCGCTCCTGAACGCTCCCCGACTTCCCACCAGCCGGTTTGGACGGATATCGGATCGGCGCGTCCCACATGTTGCAACGCTGATGCGCTTGTTATTCTATCTCTCTGAAGAGATGTATCGCCGCTCGTCCGATCAGCGCAGGTCTGTTCGCCTTCGACTCGAGATCGGCAACTGCGATAGCGACTCGTGACCTCGACCGTACAATTCAATCGACAAGAACGTCGGTAATTGTGATTCCCGTTCTCTATACACACACCAAAATTCGTCATAATGGAACGAAATTAAAACAATCCATATGTAGAAGGGATGTTCGTCGGCCCCGGAACCTGATACCGCTGCTCAGCCGCTAGCACCGACTTCAAGTTCGAGTCATCTCTCACCGAGTCCACCGTTTTCAACCCGGTTTCTGCTCCCGACTGCCGATCGCACCGTTTCCCAGTCCGGACTGCCGCACGTGTCCGACTGCCATCATATATCAATAACAGATATATACTCTCGAGCTGATTACTCGTCGATCGAGGCGGGCGACTCAAGCGTCTTGGCGGATCCCGAAGCGGAACGCGCTGATCCCGACGATCGCTGCCGGCCCCGTTCATTGCGGTGATCGGTCTCGAGACGGACGTGGCTGCGCGAACGCACTCCTCGATGCCTCCGCCGGCGAGGGCGGGAACTTCGTCGACACCGCCGCCGAGGACGACGACGGGCGGGCCGAGCGGTGGAGCGGCAACTGGCTCGCAGACCGCGTGAACCTTCGAGGACCTGCGGGGGTCGAGCGAACAAAACAATTATAGTCGGTTTGCCTGTATGCGTGACTACGACATGGTCGATTCATCAGCAGCAGATCTCCGCGTCGGACTCGTCGGGCTTGGGAGCCTCGGCGTCCGACTCGGACGACAGTTCGAGGCCGTGCCCGACGCCGAACTGGCCGCGATCGCCGACGTCAGCGAGGCGAACCTGGCCGACGCGGGCAGCGAACTCGAGGTCGCGTCTTCGAACCAGTATCTCGACTACGAGACGATGCTCGACGAGGCCGATCTCGACGCGGCGGCGATCGCCACGCCGAACGGCCTCCACTACGATCAGACCGTCGCCGCGCTCGAGCGGGATCTCCACGTGCTCTGCGAGAAGCCGCTGGCGACGAACCTCGAGGACGCCCGCGACCTCTACCGGCGCGATCGGAAGACCGATCGGGTGATGATGCTGGGCTACCAGCGGCATCTGAACCCGGCGTTCATCAACGCCCGCCAGCGGTGGGCGGAGGGCGACGCCGAGCCGACGTTCATCACCGGCGAGATCACCCACGACTGGCGGTCGTACTACGAGAACATGGACGACTGGCGGATGGATCCCGAACTGAGCGGCGGCGGCCACCTGCTGAACGTCGGCTCGCACGTCATCGACGCGATCCTCTGGGTGACCGGCCTCACGCCGACCCACGTCAACGCCAACGTCGAGTTCCACGACGACGAGCAGCTCTTCGACAAGCAGTCCTCGATCACCATCGAGTTCGACAACGGGGCCATCGCCAACTTCTCCGACACCGGAATCGTCGCGTGTACCCGGGAGCACATCCATATCTGGGACGACGACGGCGCCGTCTACCTCGAGGGTCGGGAGTGGGACGAACGCACCGGCTACACGATCGATGCCGAGGGAACCGAACACGACCGCCACCTCGACTACCACGGCCGCGAGACCAAGGCCGAGGCGTTTGCCGAGTCCGTCCTCGAGGGCACCGAGCCGCCGATCTCGGTCCGGGACGCGTTCCGGACGCTGGTCGTGACGATGGCTGCCTACGAGTCCGGTCGCGCGGACGAGCGCATCGATCTCGCGGAGCGGTACTCGTTCGTCGGCGACGGACTGCTCGACTGAATCGATTCCTTCTCTTCGCCGTTCGTTTCGTCCGTCGCGACAGATTTCCCACGAATCGATCCTGCGAGCGTCGCCGACATGCCGATCGATTTCCACAGTAAATCTCATCATTGTTCAAAGATAATGGTCTATTATCATGTCTTCTAGCAAGATTTATTTTAGGAGCGGAATATTTCGAGGTGGGATATGAACGTAGTCTGGTCAGTGGAGGCGGTTCGGGGTGAGTAGCGACCGGTCGATCGGGGGACGGATCGCTCGGACGATCATGCCGTCGGTCGTTCGACGGCGGTTCGCGTACAAACTGGGCGTGTTGCTGTTCGTCGTCGTCGTCGTGCTCGCGCTCGTCGGCGGCGTCGGTTACGTCCGCGCGAACAACTCCGTCGAGGATAACGCGGACCAACAGATGGAGTCGGTGGCGTCGATCCAGAGCGACGGGACCGGCGACTGGATCCAAGAGATGAAACGTCAGACGAGCGCGTTAGCCACCGACGACGCGCTCAAAGCCAACGACTCCGAAGCCGTCGAAGGGCAGCTGATTTCCAGATCGAATAACATGCCCCAATCGGTCAGGGAAGTCCACGTGATCGACCGCGAGCAGGGGACGCTCGTCGCCTCCCATTCGAAGGGCTCGAGCGGGAAAACGCTCGACGAGATCGACGAACCGTGGGCGAACGCCTCGCAGTATCGGGACATCAGCGATTCGGTGTACCAGGTGGACATGAGCGAACCCTCGTACGAGGCCGTCGACGGTCGCGCCGTTTACTTCTCCACGCCGGTGATGGGCGACGAGGACAGGGTTGTCGTCCTCGTCGGCGGGATCAAAGAGCAGGTGCTGGGACTCCACCAGCCGTTCGACGAACAACAGACGACGATCGTCAGCGCCGACGATGCCTCGGTGATCGCCGGGGCCGAGGACGCGCCGCTCCCGGCCGAGGTACGCAACGGCGAGGCCCAGCCGGGCATCGAGTCGGTCGAAACGCTCGAGAGCGACTCGCACGTCCACGCGGTCACGTCGATTGTCGGCACCGACTGGCTGCTGGTCACGACGGTCCCGAAATCGGTCGCATTCCAGACCGCAAATATCGTCGGTCAGTCCATGCTCGGTGTCGTCGGCGTCGGGCTGATCGCACTATTCGGAATCACCATTGTCATCGGGCGCCAGACGTCGGGACCACTCACGCGACTGCGAGACAAGGCCCGGACGATGGAGCAGGGACAGCTCGACGTGGATCTGGAGACGTCCCGGATCGACGAGATCGGACAGCTCTACGACGGGTTCGGCTCGATGCGCGACGCGTTGCGCGACCAGATCCGCGAGGCCGAAACGGCCCGGGAGACGGCCGAAACGGCGAAACAGGAGGCCCAGCGCACTAACGAGCAACTGGAACGCAAAGCCGACGAGTACAGTCGGGTCATGCGCGAGTGCGCCCGGGGCGATCTCACGCAGCGGATGGATCCCGACACCGACAACGACGCGATGGAGTCGATCGCCCGGGAGTTCAACGAGATGATCGGCGCCATCGAGGAGACGACCGCACACGTCAAGCAGTTCGCCGGGGAGGTCGCGGCCGCCAGCGAGGAGGTGACCGCCAGCTCCGAAGAAGTCAGGAACGCGAGCGAGCAGGTGACGGAGTCCGTCCAGCGCATCTCCGACGGCGCGGAGCGCCAGCACGAACACGTCCAGGAGGCGACGAGCGAACTGAACACGCTCTCCTCGACGACCGAGGAGATCGCGTCCTCCTCCGACGCCGTGGCGGACATCGCCGAACGGACCGCGACGGCTGGGGACCGCGGTCGAGAGGCGGCCAACCAGGCCGCCGAAGAGATGACCGTCGTCGCCGATGACACCGACGACGTCGTCGAGCAGTTCGAACGCCTCGAGCGGGAGATCGAACAGATCGACGAGCTGACCGAGTTCATCGACGAGATCGCCGAGCAGACTAACATGCTCGCGCTCAACGCCAACATCGAGGCCTCCAGAACCCACAGCGACGGCGGCGACGGGTTCGGCGCCGTCGCCAAGGAGGTCAAGCAGCTCTCCCAGGAGACTCGAGAGGCGACCGACGAGATCGAACAGCAGTTGGCCAGCCTGCAGTCGGCGGCCGACGACGCCGCGACGGTCGTCGGGCGAACGAGCGAGCAGGTCACGAGGAGCGTCGACACCGTTGAAGAGGCCGTCGAGGCCTTAGCGGAGATCGCCACCTACGCCGAGCGGACCAACGAGGGCATCCAGGAGATCAGCACGGCCACCGACGATCAGGCCGTCGCGGTCAGCGAGACGGCCAGCATGGTCGACGACGTCGCGATGATCAGCGAGCAGACGTCTCAGGAGACGGAATCGGTCGCCGCCTCCGCCGAGGAACAGACGTCGGCGCTGACCCAGGTGTCACACAACGCCAGCCGACTGGCCGAACAGGCCGGACAGCTGAGCAACACCCTCGACCGATTCGACACGGCGGTCGACGCCGAGCCCGACGGGGTCGTCGCCGACGAACTGCAGAACATCGACGCCGACATCGGCACTGACACCGGTATCGAAACCAACACCGCTGTCGACGACGAGGCGACCGACGACCGCGAGGACTCCGCGGACAACGTGTTCGAATACGTCTCCGACGACGAGACCGACGAGACGGCCGCGGACGCCGGCGCCGACCGAGACGGGCAGTCGAATCCCGCACCCGACGAGTAGGCGACCCGCCGGATGATCGGTTCCGGTGGACCCAAGGTCCGCCCGCCCGTTTCGTTCGACCGTGACTCGAGACGGTCCGTATCAGACGTTCATTTGTTCGGCCGGAAGCGACGGCGACGGTATCGTCACCGTGGCGGTGGCGCCCGACGGAACGCCGACCGAACGGGCGTGCACGTCCGCGCCGGATCCGATGTTTCTGGCGCTCCGTCCCGACGGGGAGACCCTGTACGCCGTCGAGCGCGTCGACGGCGGGCGCGTGTCGGCCTATCGAATCGACGCCGAGACCGGCGGACTCGAGCGGCTCAACGATCGCTCGAGCGAGGGCGCCGGTCCCTGTTACGTCAGCGTCGACGCTCTCGGCCAGTACGCGTTCGTCGCGAACTACCAGGGCGGGACCGTGGCGGCGTATCCGCTCGCGGACGACGGTCGGCTCGGCGAGGTCGCCGACGTCGTCGCCCACGAAGGCTCCGGTCCCGACCCGGAGCGTCAGGTGACTCCGCACCCGCACGCGATCGCTTCCGGGCCGGAGCATCGGTTCCGGTACGCGCCGGACCTCGGGACCGATCGCATCGAGATCTATCGCGCCGACGAGTCAGGGGCGCTCCGGCCGGCCGAGGCCGGACCGACGACCGTCCGTGCGGGCGCAGGACCGCGTCATATCGCCTTCCATCCGACCGAGCCGTATTGTTACGTCGTCGACGAACTCGAGTCGACGGTGACCGCGTACGAGCGCGACGCCGAGACAGGCGGGCTCGCGGCGATCGATCGGACAAGCACCCTGCCGTCCGCGTTCGACGGGACCAATGAGCCAGCCGACGTTCACGTCCATCCGTCCGGTCGGTGGGTGTACGTCTCCAACCGGGGTCACGACAGCGTCGCCGTCTTCGCGGTCGACGCGGCGACCGGCCGTCTCGAGCCACTCGCCCGCGAACCGACACGCGGGGAGACGCCCCGCGACATCGCGCTCGCTCCCGACGGCGCGTTGCTCCTCGCGAGCAACCAGCACGGCGACGCGGTCGCGAGCTTCGCGATCGACGAGACTGGGCGCCTCGAGCCGCTCGCGGAATTCGACGTGCCGAAACCGGTCTGTGCGACGTTCCTTGAGTCAGCGTAACGTTTCCCTTCCCGATCCTCCCACAACCGACCGTTTGAACACCGTTTGTCGGGCGGGAATCGCCGATCAGGTGTGCTCCTGCAGGTCGCGCACCTCGTCGACGCGTACGGGCCGATCGAGCTCCGCCGAGGCGTAGGCGGCGAGGACGACTTCGACGGCGTCGCGGGCGTCCCGACCGCTGACGATCGGGTCGCGGTCCTCGCGGACCGCCGCGATGAAGTCCCGAATCTGTCCCTCGAGTCCCGTCCCGCAGGGCGGCTCGACGAGGTCGGGCTCGACTTCCTCGTCCTCGAGAACGAACGTCCCCGAGTTGTACGAGCCCTCGGTACCGTTCAGTTCGACCCGCTCGCGCCCGCCGCGGACGCCGGTCGTGGCCTCGATCGTACCGCGGGCGCCGTTCTCGAAGCGGAGGCTAACGACCGCGACGTCCTCACACTCCATCTCGTGGGCCAGCATCGCCGTCTCGGCGGTCACGCGCTCGACGCCGCCGGTCAGCCACTGAAGCAGGTCGACGAAGTGGATCGCCTGTTGCATGAGGACGCCGCCGTCGAGGTCGCGTTGCCCGTGCCAGTGATCGTCGTAGTAGCGCTGCGGCCGGTGCCACTTGACGGCCGTGTCGGCCAGCAGCAAGTCGCCGAACCGTCCCTCTTCGACCCACTGCCGGGCGGTCCACCGCTCGGGCGCGAACCGGCGCTGGAAGATCCCGCCGAGTCGAACGTCGTTGCGGTCGGCGGCCTCGATCATCCGGTCGACGCGCTCGAGGTAGACGTCGAGCGGTTTCTCCGAGAGGACGTGAACCCCGGCCTCGGCGGCGGCGACCGCGATCTCGGCGTGGGTTCCGGAGGGCGTACAGATGCTGATCGCGTCGAGCGCCTCCCGCTCGAGCAGATCCTCGTAGTCCGTGTAGCCGGTCGCGCCGTACGTCGCCTCGAACGGCGCGATCGACTCCTCGCTTCGGGCCGTGCCCGCGACGACCTCGGCGCCGTCGACGGCGTCGATCGCGTCCGCGTGGTTGCTGCCGTATCCCGTTGCACCGACGATTCCGTATCTAACGGTCTCCGTGTCCATGCGATACCGTACCGACTGCCCGTCCGTACTTCAAACTAGGTTCCGTGGCGTCCTCGCCGGCAACTCGATCTCGTCGTCGAGAGACCAGCCAGCCGATCATCCGCCCGTCCCCTGCCGGGGCGTCAAGGTTTATTCCGTCTGCCGTTCCACGGGGTGACATGGAATCGTTCGAATCCGACGACGGACACGTGATCGTCCGTCTCGATCGCGGCGATATGGCTCTCGAGTCGATCGAGCGGGCCTGCGAGGACCACGACGTCGACACCGGCGCCGTCGTCACCGGCATCGGCACGTTCAGCACGCTGAACATCCACTATGTCGACCGGACGGATCTCCCTGACGACCAGTCCGATCGCAACGTCGACCTCGAACTCGAGGGCGCCTGGGAGGTCACCGACGTCAACGGTGTCATCGCGGACGGCGACCCCCACCTTCACGTGACCGCGTTCGACGGCGACCGGACCGTCGGCGGCCACCTGGAGGAGGGCTGCGAGATCAACGTCCTCGGCGAGATAACGATCCGGAAAATCGACGGGCTCTCCGTGGAGCGACGGCCGGGCGAGCGAAACGTGTCGCAGCTCACCCGGCGCTGACGGAGCGGTTCGATTCGCTGCGAATCGGCGTGGAGCGGAGTCGGTCGTTTTCGCCCGTCGCCGTTACCGATCGCGAACGCGTCGGTAGAGCAGTGTCGATTGAGTGTGTGACGCCGTCTCGGGTCGCGGACTCACCGTCGTCGCGACCAAATGATGCTGTAGAGCCCTAGTCCGGTGAGGATCAGTCCGGATCCCCAGACGGCGAAGATCGCCGCCCAGATCCCCATCAGCTGGCCGTCTCCCGACCCCCACGTGATCCCGTTCAGAACTGCGCCCAGCGCGACGAAGACGGCGCCCGCCGCCGCGATTCGCAGCAGAACGGAGTCGAAGATCGAATTGAGGACCGTTTCTCGAAACCGAGACGTCGTTTCCGGATCGTTCGCTCGTTGCGTGGAACCCATTACCACGATACTTCGCGTCTCCTGTATAAATTAGTTAGGGTTCGGCGGTTGCGCTTCAATCAGCAGGTGATCGTCGGTACGCGCTGGGAATTTTGCCGGAAAACGAAGGTTGGTGTGGAGAACACCGAAACGACTAGTCCGAATGCCGACAGCGCATCGTAACTACGTCGATGGTGAGTGGGTCGAATCGCGTTCCGGAGAGACGTTCGAGGTACTGAACCCCGCGAACACGACCGAGGTCGTCGGCGAGTTCCAGTCGTCGACCACCGAGGACGCTGAGGCGGCCGTCGAGGCCGCGGTCGCCGCCCAGGACGAGTGGGCGTCGACACCCGGTCCGGCCCGTGGCGCGATCCTCAAGGAAACCGCCCAGATCCTCGAGGACCAGAAGGAGGACCTGACCGAGACGCTGACCCAGGAGGAGGGGAAGACGCTCAGCGAAGCCGGCGGCGAGGTCCAGCGTGCGATCGACATCTTCTACTACTACGCACAGAAGGCCAGCGACCTCGGCGGCACCGTCAAGTCCCCCAGCGGCGAGGACAAGAACCTCTACACGAAGAAAGAGCCGCTGGGAACTGCCGCGCTGATCACGCCGTGGAACTACCCCATCGCGATCCCGGCCTGGAAGCTCGCACCGGCGCTGGCCGCGGGCAACACGACCGTTCTCAAACCCGCCTCGGCGGCGCCGACCGTCTCCTGGAAACTGCTCGAGGCGCTCGACGAAGCGGGACTGCCCGACGGCGTCGCAAACTACGTCACCGGCTCCGGCAGCGAAGTCGGCGGCGTGCTGACTGACCACGAGGGCGTCGACGCGGTCTCGTTCACCGGGAGCACGCAAGTCGGGACCGCCGTCGCTCAGGCCGCTGCGGACGACCTCAAACGCGTCCAGTGTGAGATGGGCGGGAAGAACCCGACGGTCGTCATGCCCAGCGCCGATGTCGACGAGGCCGTCGACATCGTCGGTGCCGGCGCGTTCGGGACGACTGGTCAGTCCTGTACTGCGGCCTCCCGCGCGATTGTTCACGAGGACATCTACGACGAGTTCGTCGCCGCCATCGCCGACTACGCCGAGACCATCGAGGTCGGGCCGGGAACGGACGATCCGGACATGGGCCCCCACGTGACCGAGAGCGAACTCGAGGGGAGCCTCGAGTACATCGACGTCGCCGAAGGCGAGGGAGCGGAACTGGTCGCCGGCGGCGAGCGGCTCACCGAGGGCGAGTACGCCGACGGCTACTACGTCGAGCCGACGGTCTTCGCCGACGTGGACAACGACATGCGCATCGCCCAGGAGGAGGTCTTCGGGCCGGTGCTGGCCGTGTTGAAGGTCAGCAGCTTCGAGGAAGGCCTTGAGCTCGCCAACGACGTCGACTACGGGCTCTCGGCGAGCATCGTCACGGACGACCTCACCGAGGCCAACCAGTTCGCCGAGAACGTCGAAGCGGGCGTCGCGAAGGTCAACGAGAAGACCACCGGTCTCGAGCTCCACGTGCCCTTCGGCGGCTACAAGGAGTCCTCGACGGACACCTACCGCGAACAGGGCGACGCCGGGCTGGACTTCTTCACGTCGACGAAGACGGTCTACATGAACTACTGATCCGCCGTCGACCGCTCCCGTAGCGCGCGGTTCGAGTTCGGTTCTTCTCGGCGATCAACTCGTCGTTCGGTTCGACGCCGGCACCGTTCGGCATCGGTCGATCGGTCGCTCGATTCGGTCGTTTCGGCTCGAGGCGGCGATTCTCTCGGCTCGACCGTATCCGTTCACGCGCTGACCGGACCGCAGTCGTGCGATCGACTCCGCCGGCGATCGGCGGACTGACAGAACGGTACCGAATTACTGACTCTCGTTAGAGAACGAACCGCGTGTTCCAGTGAACGCCGCCCGCGACGAGCGAGACGACCGCGATCCCACCGTTTCGCGGCTCGAGCCCGCTCCTCACTCGTCTTCGAGGTAGGCTGGCGGGACGATCCCGGGCTGACCGAGTCGGAGTCGGTCGCCAACCTCGATCTCCTCGATGATGCGGGGGTACTCGAAGGTCGTTGCAGCCTTCGAGAGCGCGCCGGGATCGGCCTGGATCGATCGCCAGCGCCGCGAGTGCTCCGGGACCAGCCGATCGATCTCGAGGGCGTTGGCGGCCTCGATGATGTCTTGGGCATCGTTGTACAGTTTCCGACGCTCGACTTTGCCGTCCATCCTGATGCGGCCGCTGGTGCCGTAGGAGAGCATCCCCATGTCGATGTCGAACTCCTTGCCGATCTCGCGGAACGCTTCGCAGGGGCGGTTGTCGCCCCCGTGGAAGATCGTTCCCGCCTCGTGCTCGAGCACGTAGGTGACGCTGCCGTCGGCGTCGGGATCGCGGCCGTCCCGAACGTGGATCGTCAGGTCGCCGACTGCGTAGCTGTCGCCGGGTTCGACGACCGTCTGCTGGTCGTCCGCGATCTCGCTCACGTCGTGGTTCTCGTAACACTCGGCCGGCGCGTGGACCGAGCCGCCGTGGTCCAGCAGCGGCCCGAACGACGGCGGCCAGAAGTGATCACGGTGGTCGTGCGTACAGAACACGGCGTCGCAGGTGTCGGCCCACTGCGGCTCCATCGGCACTGGTGGTATCCGGGCGACGTACTCGCGGTCCCGCTCGGTGCTGAAGTAGGGGTCGATATAGACGGCGGTCTCGGGCGTTCTGATTGCCCAGCCGGCCACGCCGAGGAACCACAGCGAGACGCCGTCGACGTCGGCGCCGTTGATCTCCTCCCGGATCCACCACTCGCCCCAGTCGCTGGTGATCGTCATCGACTCACCCGACACTGCGCGCTGTCGGTTTCGCTAGCACGGTCCATGCGGAACGGATCCCCTCGCGGGAGCCTAAACCTTTCGACGCCGTTCGGGCCGGAACCGTCGCTACTCCGGCGGTGCGTCCCACTTCTCGCCGTCGTCCTGTGGATCGTAGCCGAGCCGCGCGCGAGCGTGCTCGAGGTCGTACCAGCGCCGGCGGTTATCACTGACACCGCTGAAGATGTCGAACTCGACGTCCTCGTCCTGCAGACAGCAGTCGATTTGGTGGGCGAAGTCCCGGCGGGACTGCCAGGTCGCCTTCATCCGCGCGACCTGTTCCTCGTACTCGTCGCTGCCGCGCTCCCAGTCGCCTTCCTCGACGCCGATTTCGGCGTCGCCGTAGGGGTGGTCGTACTCCTCGCCGCGAACGCTGCAGATCCGGAGCGCGTAGAACCGCTTCGGGTACTCGCAGCCCTCGATGTAGTACCGCCCGAGGTCCTCGCCGAAGCTCTTGGAGGCGCCGTAATAGGAGTCGGGCCGGACAGGGTCGGTGTGATCGATGACGAGATCGTGGTCGCGCTCGTAGATCTCGGGGGCGTTCTCGATCTCGTACATGCCCATCACGTGGTTGGTCGACCCGAAGATAACGGACTCGACTTCGGCCTCGCGGGCGGCCTCGAGGACGTTGTACATGCCGACGATGTTGGGCTGGAAGATGTCGGTCCAGTCGCCGTCGGTGTAGGGGTAGGCCGCGAGGTGGACGACGGCGTCCTGTCCCTCGCAGGCCTCGCGGAGCGCGTCGTAGTCCGCGACGTCGCCGACGACCGTCTCGTACTCGGCGTAGGGCCCCTCCTCGCGGTCGGAGCGATTGAAGTAGGTGAACTCGTACCGATCGTCGTCGTGCAAGTGATCGATGATCGCGGTGCCACACCGGCCGTACGAACCGGTCACTAGTACGTCCATACGTCTACCCCTTCCGCGGAGACCATCAAAATATCGGTCGTGTGGCGGATTTCCGCGGCGCGATCGGCCGTCGGCGCGCTCACTCCATGAGGACGGTCACCGGTCCGTCGAAGTTCAGCAGGACGCGCTGGGCGAGGTTGCCGAAGATCGCCTTCCCGGTCGGCGAGCGCTTCTGGCCGACGAGGAACGCGTGATCGCAGGCCAGCCGTTCGGCCGTCGACAGAATTTCGTCGTGGAGGTCGCCCTCCTCGGTGATGATCGGTTCGACCCGGACGTCAATGTCCGGATCGATACCGCTGAGGACGTCCTTGCTGAACTCCTCGGCGAACCGACGGGTCATCGCCGTCGCGTCGGTTTCCTCGAATTTGGTCCCCTCCATCCGCTCGACCCATTCGATCGCATCGTTGCCCTCTTCGGCCGCTTCAGGGGTCGTCCACGCCAGCACGACCAGTTCCGCGTTCCCGTTCTGGGCGAACTCGCCGGCTTCGGTGAGGAGTCGTCTGTGAGCCTCGGTGTCGTCGATGACGACGAGCGCACGTTGCATACCACACACCTCGGCCGACAGTCTGATAAAGCTACCTCCGATCGAGGTCCGCGGAACGCTCGCGAAACGCCGTCCGCTCCGCTCTCAGTCGTCCGCCTCGGTCGCCTCCGCTTCCTCGCCGCCGGTCTGAGACACCCAGAGATCGGCGTACACGCCGCCGTCCTCGACCAGTTCCCGATGGGTACCGGTCTCGATCACTTCACCGTCGTCCATGACGACGATTCGATCCGCGTTCTGGATCGTCGACAGCCGGTGGGCGATGACGAACGCGGTCCGGTCCGCCGTGAGCTCGTCGAGGTTCTGCTGGATGAGGTTCTCAGTCTCCGTGTCGACGTCGCTGGTTGCCTCGTCGAGGACAATAATATCGGGATCGTTGAGGATCGTCCGCGCGATCGAGACGCGCTGGCGCTGGCCGCCGGAGAGTTTGACCCCGCGTTCGCCGACCATCGTGTCGTACCCCTCCGGGAGTTCCGTGATGAATCGGTGGGCGCCGGCGGCCATCGCCGCGTTCCGGATTCGCGCCTCGACGTCGTCAGGCACCTCACCGGCGCCGGCCTCGAGAACGGTCTTGAACGCGTCGCCGTCGCCGTACGCGATGTTCTCGCGGATCGTCCCGGAGAACATGTACGGGTCCTGCTCGACGACGCCGATCCGGTCGCGGAGCGTCTGCAGCGAGTACGTCCGGACGTCGTCGCCATCGATCGTCACCGAACCCGTATCGACGTCGTAGAACCGCATGGGGAGTTTCAGGAGCGTCGACTTGCCGGAGCCGCTGGTCCCTGCGAAGCCGATCGTCTCGCCGGCCTCGACCTCGAGATCGACGCCCTCGAGGATCCGCTCGCCGTCGTCCGAGTAGCTGAACGTGACGTCCTCGAAGGCGACGTCGCCGTCGAGGGAAACGGGGTCGGTCCCGTCGGCCGGCGACTGGATGTCGGCCTCGTAGCCCAGCACGCCGAAGACGCGCTCGGCGCTCGACTTGGCCTTCTGGTAGTTGTTCGCGGTCTTGCCGATCCGGGTCATCGGACCGTCGAGCTGCTGGAGGTAGACGAAGAAGGCGACGAACGCGCCGGTCGACAGCCCGCCCGCGGTGATCGCGTCCCGGCCGCCGACGATGAGGATCGTGACGAACATCGCTCCGACGATCAGGCGCAGGGACGCAAAAAACGCCTTCCGGACCGTGATCGCGTCGATCTTCTCGTCGCGGTAGCCGCGACTCTGCTCGGCGACCCGCCGGTTCTCGACCTCGTAGCGGTCGAACGACTTCACGATCGCCGCGCCGCCGAGGTTGTTCGCCAGCCGCGTGTTCAGCCGCGCGACGAGTTCGCGGATGCGCTTGTACTTGGGTTCGATCCAGATGATGAACTTGGCCGTCACGAGCGCGATGATCGGGACGGGGAGCAACACCAGAGCGGCGAGCCGCGGAGCCGTGTACAACATGTAGCCGCCGACGAGCGTGAGGATCATTACCGCTTCCGTGATCTGGCGGATCTCGACGTTGAAGAAGTCTTCGAGGCGGTTGATGTCGCTGTTCAGGATCGACATCATCCCGCCGGTCTGGTGGTTGTTGAAGAAATCTAAGGAGAGCCGCTGCATGTGGTCGTAGGTATCCAGCCGGAGGTCGTGTTGCAGCCGCTGGGCGGTCGTCTGGAAGAAGTACCGGGAGCAGTAGTGGCTGACCGCCTGCACGAGGTAGGCGATCACCGTGAGTCCGCCCAGATAGTACAGGAGGTTCAGCCGCTGGTCGACCTGCTCCGCCGGCACCGGTTCGGACGGAATGAGTCCGATCACGGCGAGGATCCCGTCTCCGGATCCCGACTGCGTGACGACCAGGTCGATCGCGGCCGCGATCATCAGCGCCGGGAACAGCCGCGCTGCGCGGTTGATCATCGTCGAACCGACGCCGACGGCTAACGGCACCCAGTACGGGAGGGCGTATCGGAAGGCGTTCAGCATCGGATTCCCGTCGACCTCGTCCCGAATGTCCTCGAAGCTTCCGTGTGCGTCTGATGAATCCATGCGTTCGTGGCCGCACGCTCCAGTCGCCGGCCGGATAAGGGGCCGTGAAACGGAAACGTTCGCTCCCTTCACGCGTATTGTCGTATCGAGCGAACGCGTCTCCGAGAATCGATAGCGGTCGTCGCGGCGGATGACTGCCGCTGGCTCAGTCAGTGCGGTAGCGTTCCAGCGCGTCCTGATCGATCTCGATGCCCAGCCCCGGCTCCTGCGAGACGTCGATCGTGCCGCCGGAGGGATCGAAGTGCGTCTCGAGCAACTCGCTGCGCATCGGGTTCTCGCTGCGGTCGAACTCGATCAGCATCGGTTCGGGGACGTTGCGCGTGTGGGGGTAGTTCGAGATGCTGGCGGCGAACTGCACCGCGGCGGCCATGCCGACGGCGCTGTTCCAGATATGGGGTCTGACGGCGACGTTCTCGGTCGAGGCCATGCCGGCGATCAAGCGCGCCTCCGAGAGGCCGCCGCAGCGGCCCAGATTCGGCTGGACGATGTCGACCGTCCGGTCGTCGATCAGGTCTTTGAACTCGAACCGCCCGTAGTGGGCCTCGCCGGCGGCAATCGGGATATCGATCTTTCCGCGCAGTTCGCGGTAGCCCGACGCGTTCTCCGGCGGAACTGGCTCTTCGATCCAGGTCACGTCGTACTCCTCGATGGCCCGCGCGGACTTGACGGCCTGATGCGGCCGGTAGTTGCCGTTCATGTCGACCATCAGGTCGGCGTCGTCACCCAGGATCTCCCGCGCCGTGCGCACGCGCTCGGCGTCGGACTCGGGGTCGGCGCCGATCTTGATCTTCGCGGCAGTGAATCCTTCCTCGACGGCATCGCGGATCGGCTCTTCGATCGGCCGGTCGGCCTCGGTGAAGTACATCGTCGAGGCGTAAGGCGTCAGCTCCTCGCAGCGCGTGCCGCCGAGCAGCCGGTGGACCGGCCGGCCGACGCTCTTCCCGATGATGTCCCAGCAGGCGACGTCGATCGCGCTGACGGCGCTCTGGACGACCACGTCGCCGCCGAAGTGATACGGATCGGTGTAGGAGTTTTCGGCGAGCGATTCGACCTCGAAGGGGTCCATGCCGACGACGTCGTCGGCGAACATCGTCTCGATCGTCGCCGTCGCCATCGGCCCCGGGGCGAACGCCTCGCCCCAGCCGACGGTCCCGTCGTCGGTCTCGAGGCGTACCAGCGTCGTCCCGCGGTCGGTCCCGAACCCTCGCGCGTCGCCGAGCCCCTCTCCGTCGGGCAACGAGTGTGCGAGCGGAATCGCCTGAACGTCCGTGATCTCCATAGCGAATGCGACAGACTCGGGTCCAATATAGCTTGCGTTGCCTCGAGTGCCCGCCGACGAGCCCGCCGGCCGCGGACGGGTACCGGGGATACACTTATCACTGCAGTTCCTCGTAGTACCGATCACGACATGGCTAGAGCTGCCCTTAGCAAGCGCTTCCAGGACGTCGCCTTCACCACCGCCGTCCCGTTCGGCGACGCCGGATCGGACGTGTTGATCGACGCCCTCGCGGACAACCTCGCGAAACAGTACGACGCCGGCGCGCGCCTGTTTATCCCCTGTGGCAACACCGGCGAGTACTACTCGCTGACCGACGAGGAGCGGATCGAGATCGTCGAAACCCACGTCGCGGCGACCGGCGACGAGGCGACGATCGCCGGTGGCGTCGCCGGGAGTCTCGAGGAGGTAAAACGGCTCGCCGACGCCTACGAGGACGCCGGGGCGGACGCGATCATGGTGATGCACCCCGACCACACCTACCTGCACCGGCGCGGGCTGGCGAACTACTACCACCGGATCTGCGACGCGACCGACCTCGGCGTCGTCATCTACAAGCGCGGCCCGGAGGTCCCCCGTGAGGTCCTCGTCGACCTCTCCGAGCGCGAGAACGTCGTCGCAGTGAAGTTTGCCGTCAACGACGTCAAGGAGTTCTCCCAGACCGTCGCCGACGCTCCGGGTGAGGTGACCTGGATCAACGGCATCGCCGAGCGGTACGCACTCTCCTTCGCCATCGAGGGGGCGGAGGGATACACCACCGGTCTCGGCAACTTCGCGCCGGAGGCGACGCTGGCGCTGTTCGACGCCGTCGAGGACGAGAACTGGGAACGGGCTCGATCGATCCAGCGGCTGCTCCGACCGATCGAGGACCTCCGCGAGGAGCCCGGCGAGGGCAATGCGCTCTCGGCCGCGAATAACGTTCCCGTCATCAAACACGGGATGGACCTCGCCGGCTACACGGGCGGTCCCGTGCGCGATCCGCTGGTCGACCTCTCCGCGGACGACGCAGCGCGTCTCGAGGAGCACTACGAAACCCTGCAGTCGGCGCCGCTGCTGGAAGCGGCCTGAGACGGAGGTACAGCGATAGCCGACGGCCGAACCCCTCCGAGAAAAGCGTCGTTCTGTGGCTTACTCGTCGTCGTAGTGGAACTCCGTCCACGGCCCGTCGACGAACGGGTACTCTTCGAGGACGTCGAGATCGACGTCGATGCCGAGTCCGGGGCCGTCCGGGACGGTCAGGTGCCCGTCTTCGATGGCCGGCTGCCCCTCGATGATGTCGTAGGCGAGTTCGAACGGGTACATGCCGGGATCGATCTCCGCGTCCGGAAGCGCCGGATCCGCTTCGAAGACGGGGTACTCGAGCAGCCGCACGTCCGGCGCCGCGGCGACGAGATGGGCGTTGGCCTGCAGCCCGAGCCAGGTGCCGAAGTTGTGCGGGACGAACTCGACGTCGCGACCGTCGCAGTACTCGATGGCGCCCCGGCAGCCGGTAAAGCCCTCGTGGTGGCGCACGTCACCCTGCAGGAAGTCGACCGCGCCGGTCTCGCCGAGTTCGACTAGTCCAGCCGGCGACTCCTCGCTCTCTCCGCCGGCCAGCGGCGCACCGGTCTCGGCGAGTTCGACGTAGCCCGCGTGGTCGTCGGGTTCGACTGGCTCCTCGATCCAGTAGGCGCCCCGCTCAGCGGCGTGTGCGACCAGTTCGCGGACGGTGTCGCCGCCGTAGGCCTCGCCGAGTTTCCACCACGTGTGGACGTCGAGCATGATCTCGATGTCGTCGACCGCGTCGGCGAGCAGGTCGACCGTCCGCCGGTCGCCGTCGGGCCCGATCCCGGGTCGGTACTTGTAGCCGAAAAAGCCCAACTCCTCGAGCGCCTCGACCTGTTCGACGTATCCCTCCGGCTCCATATACATTCCGGCGCTGGCGTACAGCGGCAGCTCGGTCGTCGGCTCGGTGCCGTACTCGTCGGCCAGCAGCTCGTAGATCGGCGCGCCGAGTTCCTTCCCGCGGATGTCGTACAGCGCGACATCTATGGCCGAGATCGCCTCCGTTCGGAGGTGGGCCGGGAGATCCGTCTCGGCGATCAGGCCGTGAGCGTCGGAGATCTCGTCGATCGACTCGCCCTCGAGCGCGTCGGCGACGGACTCCTCGACGATGTCGGCGAACGTCCCCTGCGAGTCGCCCTCGAAGTACTCTCGCATCGTGGAGCTGCTCGCGCCCGCCGTCGCGAACCCTTGTTGCCCGTCTCGGGTCTCCACGACGACGAGGACGACGTCCCGTTTGCGAAGGCGTCGGACGCCGCCATGAAACGGCCGTTCTTGTACCGGATCGATCGGTGAGGACAGAGCGTACCCGCTGACGTTGGCGATATCCATATCCGTCCTATTTTCACCCGACCGTATAAATCATCCGAGTGACTGAAACGGAGTCTCGGTCGTGGAGACGACGGGACTCGGTTCCGACGCCTCGGTGCGTGCCATCGTCCGAGTACCGAGCGTCGCTACTGGGCCGTCGTACGGAGGTGATCGGTCGACGGACGCCTCTCCGCGGAACCTGTTATTGAGATCATGAGAAGAGCGGATTTTGTTCCCGCCACGGGAATTGGGGAGTCGTTCGGACGGATTCCGTCGAACGAAAGGAACACCGTTCGGATCGCCGCCAGCGCGGTTAGCCGAACCGCTGAAAGCGGCCGATCGGCGGTATTTCGGGGATTTGAGCCATTCGCGAACAACGAACGCGCCACTGGCATTCTCCCGCAACAGTCGTCAAGTCTCGGATCGGAACGCCGAGTGACCCGCGGTGCGACCCGTTTTACCCTTGTGAGCGACGCTTCCAAGGGGTCGATTCCGACGCTGCGAGAAATGGCCCTGATCGAGATTTCCCTGCTGCGAATCGGCCGGTTTCGGGCATCATGAGCCGTTCCAATCCGGCTTTCGTCGATGAGCCCGTCCCTCTGTCGATCGACCGGACCGCGGTATCGATTCACACACTATGTATTTACTCCCGTACTGCTGTAATCATACCTTACAGCCATACGGATGTAATATTCCCGAACGGGGAACGGATATGCCACGAGCAAGCGGTGAGACTGTCCTCGAGGCGGGCGAGGCGAAGATGCAAGGCGTGTTCGAGCACGACACCGTCCTGCCGCCACGGGAGCAGATCGATCACGAGGAACGGGAGGAACTCCGCCAGATCCGAGGACTCGATCGACTGTAATCGGCCTTGCCGTTTGGCATCGGCCACGTCCGACGGTCTGGCGGGAGTAGACGACTCCTCGAGAGACGGTCGGTCGGGTTCTGAGCGGCCACCACCGACCCGCGATACCCGTCACACCGTGCCTAGTGATGGGAAACTGTCGGGTTCCGTTCCGATAGTGGACTACGAACCCAGACATAATGAAATCTTAATTATAATAAGATTTAATATCAGTAGTGTTGGCGCAAACATCATGGTTGATACCAATGCTCGAGAGAGCAGACGGACGGTAGTGCGCAGACGAATGATCGGCCTCGTCGGCACGGGATTGCTCGGCACAGTAGCGGGCTATAGCGGCGACGGAAAGGCGAGTTCCGTGACGAGCGGGGCGACGGACTGTTCCGCGAGCAACGAGTACGATATCGTCGTCGCACAGGACGGCAGCGGCGACTACGAGACGGTCCAAGCCGCCATCGACGCAGTTCCGTCGGACACGTCCGAGGAGACGCGGGTGTACATCAAGGAGGGACGCTACAAAGAGAAGCTAGAGCTCCCCGCCGACCGGACCGACGTGACGTTTATCGGTGAGAGCGTCGAGAAGACAGTACTGACGTACGACGATCACGCCGATAAGATCGGCGACGATGGCGAGGAGATTGGGACGAGCGGGTCGTCGAGCTTCTTCGTCTACGGACCGGACTTCACCGCGAAGAACATTACCTTCGAGAACGCCGCTCCCGACGTCGCCCAGGCCGTCGCGATTCGCATCAAGGCCGACCGAGTCGCCTTCGAAAACTGCCGCTTCCTCGGCAATCAGGACACCCTCTACAACTACGGTCGCAGGACGCGCCAGTACTTCGAGGACTGCTACATCGAAGGCGACGTGGACTTCATCTTCGGTCGCGCGACGGTGTTTTTCGAGGACTGCGAGATCCGCTGTAAGGGCGAGGGATTCATTGCAGCGCCCGCGCAGCCGGAAGACGTAGCGCACGGGTTCGTGTTCAGGGACTGCGACGTGGTCGGCGACGCGCCGAGCGAATCCGTCTACCTCGGCCGACCGTGGGAGCCGTACGGACAGACCGTCTACATCGACTGTGACCTCGGCGACCACATCCGACCGCAGGGCTGGGAACCGTGGGACGAACCGGAGCACGGCGACAAGACGAAGACGGCCTTCTTCGCGGAGTACGACAATTCCGGACCGGGGTATACGCCCAATCAGCGCGCGGACTGGAGCCACCAGCTCAGCGAAACGGAGGCCGAGCAGTACACGATCGAGGCCGTCCTCGACGGCTGGGACCCACAGAGCCGTCTCGAGAAACGGTAATCGTCACGCTCGAGGACAGAGGACTTATCCCGGATCGCCTGAAACGAACCGCACATGCCACTACAGGTCACGGTCTGGAACGAGAACGTCCACGAACTCGAGGAGCCAGCGGTCGCCGAACGGTATCCCGACGGCATCCACGGGGCTATCGCGGACGCGGTGGACGGCGACGACCGGTCCGTCCGGACGGCCACGCTGCAGGAACCGGAACACGGCCTGACCGAAGATGTCCTCGCGAACACCGACGTCCTGCTCTGGTGGTCGCACTGCGCCAACGACGAGGTGGCCGACGAGATCGCCGACCGCGTCGTCGACCGCGTCCACGAGGGGATGGGCTTCATCCCGGTCCACTCGGGGAAGAACTCCAAGCCGTTCAAACGGCTGATGGGCACCACCTGTAACATCAAGTACCGCCACGGCGGCGAGACCGAACGGATTTGGACCGCCGACCCCGGCCACCCGATCGCCGACGGCCTCGAGGAGTCGTTCGAGGTCCCCTCGACGGAGATGTACGGCGAGCCCTTCGACATCCCGGAACCCGACCGGACTGTCTTCATCTCATGGTTCGAGGGCGGCGAGGTGTTCCGCTCAGGCGTCTGTTACCGCCGCGGCCGCGGCCGGATCTTCGCGTTCCGGCCGGGCCACGAGGAGTACCCGATCTTCTTCCAGGACGAGATCCGGACGGTACTCGACAACGCCGTCGCCTGGGCGGCGCCGACGGAGGGGGCCGACGCCGTCTGGGGCGAGGTCGAACCGAAGGAATCGCTGGACGACTAGCGCTGCTGCTCGAGTATCGAAGCGTTATCAACTCCTCGTTGCTGCAATCGTCCAGCGAGTCGAGGGCCGCATTTTTGCGACGCGCTCGGTAGAGCCACGATCCTCGATACTGCCGTGAGCGGCCAGCGATGAGTAACCTGGAATCAATCGCTGAGACGCATGCGTAATCTTTTTTGTAACTCCGTAATCGATTGTGGTGAAGTAACATGAAACAAACGCGAAGAACGTACCTGAAAGAGACGGCAGTACCGACACTGATCGGTGCAGGAGCGCTCGCCGGCCTCTCCGGGTCGGCCACGGCACAAGCGGCCGGGTCCCACTTCGGCCCTGAATCCGGATTTGCGGACACGTCGTGGCTCGAGAGCGAGGATGTACAGGTGTTCACGGTCACGGAACCGACGCGCGAAGCCGTCGAGGAAGCGTTCCACGCCGACGGACCGCGCCTGGTCGTCTTCGAGACGAGCGGGACCATCGGCCTCGGCGGGAACGATCTGGCGATTTCCGAGGACTACTGTTGGGTGGCCGGACAGACGGCGCCTTCGCCCGGTATCACGTTCGTCAACGGCCAGTTCCAAGTCGACGCCGACAACTGCGTCGTCCAGCACATCCGCTCGCGGATCGGTCCCGGCTCGGACGGTTCGATCCAGAGCAACGACTCGTTCAACACCGCAGACGACACCCAGAACAACGTCGTCGACCACGTCAGCGCTTCGTGGGGGACCGACGAGTGTCTCTCGGTCGGCTACGACACGCAGGATACGACGGTCACTAACTGCCTCGTCTACGAGGGACTGTACGATCCGTACGGCGACGAGGCCGACCACAACTACGGGAGTCTGATCGGCGACGGCGCCGAGAATGTCACCCTCGCTGGCAACATCTGGGCGAAGGTCCGCGGCCGCGTCCCCCGGTTAAAGGGCGGCACCCGCAGCGTCGTCGCGAACAACCTGATGTATTTCTTCAACGAGGCGACCAACATGAGCGGGGACTCGGCGGCCTCGATCGTCGGCAATCTCTACGTTCCCCAGGACGTCGAGGACACGCCCATCGAGGACGGCAACGCCTACCTCGAGGACAACGTCACGGAGCCCAGTTCGACGCCGCTGACCGGCGGGACCAACGAACTGTCGAGTCCCCCGCTGTGGCCGAGTAGTCTCGACGCGATGCCGTCCTCGCGGGTCGAAGCACACAATTTGGCTCACGTGGGCGCACGACCCGCCGACCGCACCGCCAACGACGACCGAATCGTTCAGGAGATCCGCGACCGCGCGGGCAACGACCGACTCGACGATCCCTACGAATACTGGCTTGCTCACCCCGACGACGTCGGCGGCTATCCCGAACTTCCCGTGAATACCCACTCGCTTACCGTCCCCGAGTCGGGGCGTCGACAGTGGCTCTCAGCGAAGGCACGACGCGTCGAGCAGGGTGCGTCGCCGTCCGACACGTGCGGAAGATCCGGTAACGGTTCCGACGCCTAGCCCGGGAATAACGTCACCGATAGCATCGCCGAAATACTTCCTCGAGTATCACAGTAACCGTCGTCCATTTGACTCACCGCTCGCCGACGCCGTCCGGGGCGAGGTCGAACCGAAAGAACCGCTGGACGACTAGCGCCGCTGCTCGAGATCGGCGGTGGCGTCGAGGTGCGGCATTTTTTGTTGGCTCACCTTTTGTAGAGACCCGTCTGGACGGGGGCATCGCCGCTCGAGTCCGTTCCCAGACGAACCGGCTCCCGTTAATAGTGACACGCCTCGCGTCGTTCTCGCTACTACAGTTCTATTCTCGATATTCTGGCTATATTTATATTGTTCTAGTAGGGAAAGTTACTTATGAGTGATTGCATTTGTTGTGTTTGGGTAGCATGAAACAGACACGACGCACCTACTTGAAAGGAACGGCGGCATCGGCACTGATCGGCATCGGCGCGCTTAGCAGCCTCTCCGGTTCGGCGGCGGCGGAATCGAACTTCGGCCTCGAGACCGGCTTCGCGGATACGTCGTGGTTCAACGACGACGTCGACGTACACACGGTTACCGAACCGACGCGGAGCGCGGTCGAATCGGCGTTCAGCGCCAGCGGACCACGCGTGGTCGTTTTCGAGACGAGCGGGACCATCGACCTCGGCGGGACCGACCTGGCGATCACCGAGGACTACTGCTGGGTGGCCGGCCAGACCGCGCCCTCGCCCGGGATCACGTTCATCAACGGGCAGGTCCGGATCAGCGCGAACAACTGTGTCGTCCAGCATATCCGGTCGCGGATCGGCCCCGGCTCGGACGGTTCGATTCAGAGCAACGACGCCTTCAACACCGCAGACGACACCCAGAACAACGTCGTCGACCACGTCAGCGCCTCGTGGGGGACCGACGAGTGTCTCTCGGTCGGCTACGACACGCAGGATACGACAGTGACCAACTGCCTCATCTACGAGGGGCTGTACGACCCCTACGGCGACGAGGCCGACCACAACTACGCCACTCTGATCGGCGACGGCGCTTCGAACGTCACGTTCGCGGGCAACGTCTGGGCCAAGACCCGTGCTCGTATTCCGCGACTCAAGAGCGATACCGAGACGGTCATCGTCAACAACCTCGCGTACTTCTTCGACGAGTCGGCGAACATCGATAGTTCGGCGGTAACGTCGTTCGTCGGCAACGCGTATACGGGGCTGACCGACGATCAGGACCAGATCATCGAGGGCGACGGCACGGCCTACTACGCGGACAACTACACCGCCGACCCGTCGCTGGACGGCACTGACTTCGCCAGCATGGACAGCGAGAGTTCGCCGCCGCTGTGGCCAAGCGGCCTCGAGGAGATGCCGTCGGGTGACGTCGAGAGCCACAACCTCGCCAACGCCGGGGCGCGGCCGGCCGACCGAACGCAAAACGACGCGCGGATCGTCCAGGAGATCGCCGATCGCGCCGGTAACGATCGGCTCGACTCGCCGTACGACTACTGGGTCGGTCACCACGACGAGGTCGGCGGCTATCCGGAACTGCCGGTGAACACTCACTCGCTCGACGTCCCCGGCAGCGGCCTCCGCGAGTGGCTCGCCGACTGGGCCCGAGCCGTCGAGGACGGGAGTTCGCCGCCCGACGGCGGGAGCGGCGGAGACGACGGAAGCAGCAGCGGTCCAATCTCGACGGGCACCTACGAGATCGCCAACGTCAACAGCGGTCTCCGTCTCGAGGTCGCCGACGCCTCGACTGCGAACGGCGCGAACGTCCAGCAGTGGTCCGTGACCGGGAGCGCCACGCAGCAGTGGTACGTCGAGGATACCGGGAACGGCGAGTACATCCTCGAGAACGTCAACAGCGGTCTCCGTCTCGAGGTCGCCGACGCCTCGACCGCGGACGGAGCGAACGTCCAGCAGTACGCCGACTCCGGCTGTGACTGCCAGCGGTGGCACATCAACGACGAAGGCAACGGCGAGTATACGCTCGAGGCGGTCCACAGCGGCAAACTCGCCGACGTGGAAGGGGCGTCGACCAGCGACGGAGCGAACGTGCTCCAGTGGCCCGACAACGGCAGCGCGAACCAGCGCTGGACGTTCGATTCTGTATAGAACGACATCGACGCGGTAGAGCGGCGTCGAACCGCGGTTTCCGCGTCGGTCGACGGTCAGCGCTCTCCGACGCTCCCGTCGGCCCGGTGCCCCGGCGAGCGGTCGAACCCGAGGTCGGTTCCCGCGAGTTCGCAGACGCGATCCTCGTCAACGTCGATTCCGAGTCCCGGCTCCGCCGGCAGATCTAGATAGCCGTCGGTCGGCTCGAAGAGCTCGTCGTTCTCGACGTAGCGCATCGCGTCCTCGTCGCCGACGACCACCTGCTCCTGTATCAGCGCGTTCGGCGCGGCCGCATCGACGTGCAGCGAGGCGACCAGCGCCAGCGGGCCGATGGGGCAGTGGGGCGCGATCGCGGCGTCGTAGGTCTCGGCCATGTCGGCGATCTTCTTCGTCTCGGTGATCCCGCCGGCGCTCGAGACGTCCGGTTGGACGACGTCGACCGCATTGGCCTCGAGGAGCGGTCGGAACTCGCCTCGGGAGTAGAGGCGCTCGCCGGTCGCGATCGGGATCGTCGTCGCCTCGGCGATTCGGGGCAGCGCGTGGTCGTGCTCGGGGGTGACCGGCTCCTCGACGAACATCGGCTGGAACTCCTCGAGCGCCGTCGCCAGTCGGCGGGCCATCGCCTTCGAGGCACGGCCGTGGAAGTCCAGCGCGACGTCGATCTCGGGGCCGACGGCGTCGCGGACCGCGCCGACGATTTCGCGCGCTTCACCGACGGCCGCCGACGTATCGATGATCTCGAGACCGCCCGTGGGAACCAGCTTCACAGCGGTGTAGCCCGCTTCGACGTGCTCGCGCGCTTCGTCGGCGGCCGCGGCCGCCGGATCCGCCACGTCGTCGGCGCTGTGGGCCCTGACGTGCTGGTAGAGCCGGACGCGGTCGCGAGCTGGACCGCCGAGCAGTTCGTAGACCGGCATCCCGGCGGCCTTCCCCTTCAGATCCCACAGCGCTTCGTCGATGCCGGCGATCGCGCTCATGTGAACCGGTCCGCCGCGGTAGAAGCTGCTTCGGTACATCGCTTGCCAGAGGTACTCGATCCGACTCGGATCCTCGCCGAGGACGTACTGGTGCAGCAACTGGTCGACGGCGCTCCGAGTCGCCGGTTCGCTGTCGCCCGCGAAGTGCCACTTGGTGTAGACCTCGCCCCAGCCGACGCGCCCGTCGCTCGTCTCGAGTTTGAGGAATTGCCAGCGCGGCGGCACCGCGTAGAGCTCGTAGTCTGTAACGTGCATCCAGTGCGGGATGTGACCGGTTCGCTCTTGAACGTTCCGACGATTCGAGGATCGAGAGCCGCTCCGTTCCGTCTCGACCGTCGCCGACACTCGGCTGCAGGCCGCTACTCGCCGGCCGAGCTATCGGCCGCCCAGCGCACGCCGTTTCGAAGGAGCGCCCGCGTCCCGTCGGTGGTGATCGCCGGCCGATCGTGCCCGAGCGAACAGTAGAACACGCGTCCGTCTCCGTACTCCTTCACCCACGAGACTGGCATATCTCCGATCTCAGGGTGGTCCATCCTCGCGAGCACCGTGAGGTCGTCGTCGCACTCGAGGACGTACGGCTCGTCCCAAACGCGGAAGTCCTCGAGGTCGGCCGAGACGGGGTGGTGGCTGTAGACGATGTTCACGTCGAACGCCCCCTGCGCCGGATGGGTGAGGAAGTGGCCGCCGATCAGCTCTCGGAGTTCGGGCGTGGGTTCGTCCCGGTTCTCCCCGTCGACGGTCGTCAGGTCCGACGCGGAGTGAACGCCCGCGTAGCCGTTGCCCGCGTCCACGAACGACAGGAGACCCTCGCGCTGCGCGTCGGTGAGCGTGCTGTCGGTCGTGTAGTCGACGAGGACGTCGTAGCCGTCGAGATCGGTCAACGACTCTCGGTCGGTCGTCAGCTCGGCCTTGATGCCGGCCGGGGCGAGCGCGTCCTCGATCGGCGGTCCCATTCGCTCGAGCCGGTGGAACGGAAACCGATTCCCGCCCACGATCAGCGCTTGTCTGTCGGTTGCCATACCTTCGGAGTTCGGTCGAGGCCACTTATTTCTACTTCCTCGAGGGGCGATTCAAGCCGAATGCGACCGATCGCTTCGATACCTGAACGCGCCGTTTTCCGGCCGCCAATGCAGAACGGTCTCGATCGAATTCTTTTTCCACAACATTACCGAGACGGAACGTATGGATTCAGTTCGAACGGGCGTTCTCGGTTGCGGCACGATCAGCGACGCGTACTTCGACGCGGACGACCGCTTCGATGGTTTCGATGTCGTCGCCTGCGCCGATCTCGACGCGGAGCGAGCGCGAGAAACGGCCGACGAGTACGAGTTGCGAGCGTGCGAGCCCGACGAGCTACTCGCCGCCGACGTCGAACTGATCGTCAATCTGACGCCGCCGTCGGTCCACCGCGAGACGTGCCGCGACATCCTGCGGGCGGGCAAGCACGTCTACGTCGAGAAACCCCTCGCTGCTAGCTTCGAGGACGCCGAGGCGATCCGCTCTACTGCGGCGGCCAACGGATTGCTGGTCGGGTCGGCCCCTGACACCGTGCTGGGCGCGGGGTTACAGACCGCTCGGTCGGTCGTCGACGACGGACGGATCGGCAAGCCGGTAGGCGCGACGGCCGTCTGGACGTCGGGCGGACACGAGAGCTGGCATCCGTCGCCCGACCTCTACTATCAGCGCGGTGGCGGTCCGCTCTTCGACATGGGTCCGTACTACGTGACCGCGCTCGTCTCCCTGCTCGGTCCCGCCAGTCGGGTCACCGGATCGACCGCCCGCACGTTCGAACGGCGGACGATTACGAGCGACCCCCGTCGCGGAGAGACTATCGACGTTGAGGTTCCCACTCACGAGTCCGGAGTTATCGATTTCGCCGATGGGACGATCGCGAACGTCCTGACGAGCTTCGACGCGCCCGGCCGATCGACGTTCGGCTCCCCCGCGTTCGAGATCTATGGGACCGAGGGGACGCTCCAGCTTCCGGATCCGAACCGGTTCAAGGGACCCGTTCGAATTCACTCGGCGGACGGGACGACCACGGACGTCGAGCCGACCCATGAGTACACCGCCGGTCGGGGGGCCGGCGTCGCGGATCTCGCGGCCGCCGTCCGGGGCGACTGGAGCCACCGAACGAGCGGCGCCCTCGCCGAGCACGTCCTCGAGATCCTTGACGGGATACGCGCCGCCTCGGACGACGACGCCCACGTCTCCCTCGAGACGAGCGTCGAGCGTCCCGACCCGCTGCCGCCGACGTTCCTGGAGTCGATCGGGAACTGACTGACCGCGGCCACCGGGTCGGTCAACTCGTGACGGGGCAGAGTTGTCTTGAACCGAACACCGTTTTCAAAAACTGGACAGCCGCGCGGAAGGTAAGCAACAGAAAATGTATATAGTAGCTGACCGCACTGTATTCTTGTAACGCATGAAATTCGGGATTTTCCCCATCGAAGGCGGAAGTCGATGGACGGGCGTCGTCGAACAGTGCCAGGTGGCCGAAGCGGTCGGATTCGAGACCTGTTGGGTCAACGATCACCAGGCGACGGAGGGCGACAACTACTGGCCCGCGCCGCTGACGCGCCTGACCAGCATCGCGGAGGGAACCGAGGACCTCGAGCTCGTGACGAGCGTGCTGATCCTGCCGTTGTACAAGCCAGTCGAGGTCGCCCAGCGCGCGGCGATGCTCGATAACATCTCCGACGGCCGGCTGACCCTGGGCGTCGGGCTCGGCTACGTCGAGGAGGAGTTCGAAGCGTTCGACGTCCCGATGGACGAGCGCGCGGGTCGGATGATCGAGGGCGTCCAGTTCATCAAGGAGTTCTTCGAGTCCGACGGCCCCATCTCCTACGACTGTCCGTTCTTCTCGGTCGAAGACTGGCAGCCGCTCCCCGATACGGTCCAGCAGCCCCGACCCGAAGTCTGGATCGGCGGCTGGGGCGACAAGCAGATCGGCCGCTCCGTGAAGTTCTCCGACGCGTGGGTGCCCGGCGTCGTCGCCGACCTCGCCACCGTCGAGGACCGCAAGGAACTCCAGAAAGAACGCGTCGCAGAGACCGACCAGGACTGGGAGGGGATGTCCCACCCGCTGATGCGCGAGGCGGTCATCGCCGAGACCGAAGACGAGGTCATGGAGCGCAAGGAGTACCTCCACACGACCTACCTCGATGAGTACGGCGGCGAGTTCTCCCATCCGCTGATGAACGCCGACAGCGTCGAGGATTTCGAGGAACTCGCAGACGACCGCTTCATCTACGGGACCCCCGAGCAGATCGTCGAGCAGATCGAAGCCATTCAGGAGCGGTTCCCCCTGAACGAACTCACTCTGCGCTTCCACCACTCCGGCATGCCCAAGGACCTCGTCGAGGATCAGATCCGCCTGTTCGGCGAGGAGGTCATCCCCGAGTTCAACTAGTCGGCTCCGTCGAACGGTTCTTTCCGAGCCGTCCCGTCTCGTCGCCGTCCGTCGCGGGCGGCGTCCGCACTGGATTCTTCGTCCCGCGAGTCCCGCCAACGGCTCTAGCTGCCCATCAGGGCGTGATTCCTCGCTCGTCGTGGTGCGACGGGATAGATCAGTCAGTACCAATGTTTATATATTTCAACCCGATTACCAGTACCTGAATGTCGTCCGAGCAGATCACCGTCCACCTGATCGGGGATTCCACCATAGCCGAGAAAGAGGCGAGCGCTCGCCCTGAAACGGGCTGGGGGACGCCGTTCGCCGACCGCTTCGACGAGTCGGTAACGGTGGCGAACCACGCCCGCAACGGGCGCAGCACGCGCACCTTCCTCGAGGAGGGCCGTTGGGAGCCGGTCGTCCGCGACCTGGCCGAGACCCATTACGTGTTCGTCCAGTTCGGCCACAACGACGAGGTCCCCTCGAAAGAGCAGTACACGGCCGAGGCGGAGTTCACGGCCAACCTCGAGACGTTCGTCGAAGAGACGCGCGAGTGCGGGGCATCGCCGGTGTTGCTCACGTCCATCGCGCGCCGTGACTTCGACGAATCGGGGATCCCGAAAGACACGCATCAGACCTATTCGGAGCTAACCCGGGAGGTCGCGCGCGATCGGGACGTGCCGCTTATCGACGCGGACGAGCGGAGTCGGTCGCTCCTGGGCGAGCTGGGTCCCGAGGCGTCGAAATCCCTCTACCTTCACCTGTCGCCGGGCGAACACCCCAACTACCCCGACGGCGCGACCGACGACACGCACTTCAGCGAGTACGGGGCTCGACGGATGGCCGAACTGATCCTCGACGGGATCGAAGAACTGAACCACGAGTTGGCTTCCCGCGTCGTCCCGGCCGATCGGTGAGCGGTCCGTTCTGACCGCTCGAGTCATCCTCGAGTCGTCTTCGAGTTACTAGCGAGCCGTACTCGCAACGCCGAGTGACCGAAGCAACGATTCCGACGCCGCTCGCGGAGTCGAGCGCGCAGTTCGAGACGCGAGCGTTACTCGTCGGGACCCCAGGCGTCGGCCATCCAGCCGCCGTCGGCGCGGAGGACCTCGCCGGTGATGTAGTGGTCGCCGGCGGCGAGGAAGCGAACGCAGTTCGCGACCTCTTCCATCGTTCCGAACCGGCCGAGGGGCGCCCGTCGATGCACGTCCTCGTCGGTGTAGCCGGCCGCGTCCTGGGTCTGTTCGGTGATGTCCGTGCGGATGAACCCCGGCGCGAGCGCGTTCACCTGGATGTCGTGGTCCGCCAGTTCGGTCGCGAAGACCCTGGTCAGATTGTCCACGCCGGCCTTCGAGGCGCAGTAGGGGGCCCGCTGTGCGAACCCCTGCTGGCCGATCATGCTGCTGATGTTGACGATCTGTCCGCCAGTCCCCTGTTCGACCATTCGCTGGCCCGCGGCTTGCATCCCGAAGAAGACGCCGGTCAGGTTCACTTCGATCACGTTCCGCCAGTCGTCGGGATCCATCTCGAGCGCGGGGGCGATCACCGTGTTCCCGGCGTTGTTCACCATGACGTCGAGCGAGCCGAACGCATCGACGGCGCCGTCGACGAGGGCCTGCACCTCGTCGCGGTCGCTGACGTCCGCTTCGATCCCCGCGGCGGTCCCGCCGTCGGCGACGATCTCCTCGGCGACGGCCTCGGCGCGGGCGCCGTCTCGGGAGTTCACGACGACGTTCGCGCCCTCCGCGGCGAAACGCTCCGCGAGTGCCTTGCCGATCCCCTTGCTCGAGCCGGTGACGATGACGGTACTGTCGTCCATGCGATATCGTACTCGTCTCGGAACGTCGATAAAACGTTTGTCACACCGTTCGCGATCCGACGGGCTGTCGATCGTCGTCCCGGACCGATCCGCTTCGGTAGTGACGCCGCGACAGCGTCCGCGTTGGCGAGTCACCGCGAGGCTATTCGCGTCGCGATCGCCTCCGTCACTAAATTATAAATAGAGCTTCGTGTAACTGCTGCTCGTGGTGCAAGATAACAATTCGCAAGACAGTGGACCCTATCGACGAGACGTCCTCAAATACGGCGCCGCGGGCGGCGCAGCGCTCGCCGCCGGCTGCCTCGGCGGGAGCAGTAGCACGGATCGGTTCCGCGTCTTCGACCCGGAGACGAGCGGGACGCTCCCGTCCCAGCGTCACTGCAACCCGTTCAATCCGACCCAACGTGGGACGTGGCATCCGGGGGCGCTCATCCACGACCGCCCCGTGATATACAGTCCGGCGGAGGTCGAAGTCTATCCGCTGATCGCGACCGACTGGGAGATGGCCGACGACACCACGCTGGAGTTTACGTTCAGCGACGAGTGGACCTGGCACAACGGCGATCAGCTCGTCGCCGACGACTGGGTCATGCAACTGCAGATGGCGCTCGCAATGCTGGAGTTTCAGGCCGAGGATGGCGAGCGACCGCACCAGTTCCTCGAGTCCGTCGAGGCGCCCGACGAGCAGACGGCGCGGGTCAGCCTCCACGATCCGCTCTCGGAGACGGTCGCGGTCCAGAACGCCACCGCCGCCATCCTCGGCGACGAGGCTCGCGGGATCTTCACCAAACACGACGACGACCAGTGGAGCGAGTGGCACAGCCAGCTCATGGAGGCCGACGACTCCGAAATGGAGGCCCTCGTCGGCGAACTCACGTCGGAGTCGTATCCGATGGTCGAAGACGTAGTGGGGAACGGTCCGTTCCAGGTCGCCGACATCGGGGACAACGTCATGGTCTTCGAGAAGTACGAGGACCATCCGAACGCCGACAACATCAACTTCAGCGAGTTCTCGATCCACCTCTACGAGAACGACATCCCCACCCAGCCGTACGTCAACGGCGAGGTCGACGGCGCACACAACGAGTTTCCCGTGAAGGACGACGTCAAGAGCCAACTCCCCGACGGGCACACGCTCGTCAGGGAAAACCTGTCGACTAACAAGTTGCTTACCTTCAACTGCGGGCACGACGTCTCCTACGACACGCCGTTCTCGAGCGCGAACGTGCGCAAGGCGGTCTGTCACGTCTTCGATCGTCAGCAGGTCGTCTCGGTCCTCGAGGGCGTCAATCAGGTGTTCGACTGGCCGCCGTGTCGCGTTCCGGGAACTACGCTGGAGGACGGTTCCCACGACGCCGCGGAGTGGATTCAGGACTTCACCGAGTACGGCCAGAACGACACCGAACGCGCCGCCGAACTCCTCGAGGAGGAGGGGTATACCCTCGAAGACGGCGAGTGGTATACGCCCAACGGCGAGCGCTTCGAGATCGACATCATGAACGGCTCCAAGCAGAAGCACATCGGCGTTCTCAAGGACAATCTGAACGAGTTCGGCATCGCGACGAACCAGGAGCAGGTCGACGACGCGACGTTCGACGAACGTCGCCATGCCGGCGAGTACGACATGATGCCCGATACGTCGTCGGCCAACGGCGTCCGGGCGATGTGGGCGCTGGATCTGGTGCCGGGCTGGCTCCAGCAGATCACGCACTTCGATCCCGAAGCGGAAATCCCGATGCCCGTCGGCGACCCCGACGGCTCCGAGGGGACGAAGACAATCAACGTCGAGGAGCACATTCGGGAGTGGCAGATCACCGACGACGACCAGTACCACAGGGAACTGCTGTGGTGGTGGAACCAGACGGTTCCACAGATGGAGGCGATGTTCCAGCCCGACGCCGGCGCCTACAACGGCGACAACTGGACGATCGACGGCCCGGACGGCATCGTCCACGGCGTCGACGACGCGCTCTATCTCGTCACCAAGACGAACGAGGCGACGATGGAGTACACGGGCTGATTTCGGCGTTCGCCGACTCGAGTGACAATCCCGTCGGACCGCCGCAGTCGGCGCATCGGTCGCAGTTTCGAGTCGACCCACACTCCTCCGATTCGAACCCGTTCGACTCCGCGCAGGCCAGCAGTTCGGTCTCTCTTCGGACGAGTACGGGTGCTACCGGACAGTATCGGACGACCGGCTGCTGAACCGGCCATCTATCACTGAAAATAATCATTGAATATATGTGTCCTGACTGCTATGGCTATCGAGTATGCTGGAAGGTAACAGCTGGTGGAGTAGCGATCAGAATCGACGAGACGTGCTCAAGTACAGCGCTGCGGGTGGAACGGCCCTCGTTGCCGGCTGTCTCGGCGGGAGCAGTAGCACGGATCGGTTCCGCGTCTTCGACCCGCAGTCGAGCGGGACGCTGCCGTCGGAGCGTCACTGCAACCCCTTCAACCCGTCCCAACGCGGGACGTGGCATCCGGGGGCGCTCATCTTCGACCGCCCCGCTATCCACAGTCCGGCGAAAGACGAGGTCTATCCCCTCGTTGCAACCGACTGGGAGATGACCGACGACACCACGCTGGAGTTCACGTTCAGCGAGGATTGGACTTGGCACAACGGCGATCAACTCGTCGCCGACGACTGGGTCATGCAACTGCAGATGGCGCTTGCAATTCTCGAGTACCAGGCCGAAGACGGGGAGCGACCGCACCAGTTCCTCGAGTCTGCCGAGGCGCCCGACGAGTACACGGCGCGGATCAATCTCTACGACCCGCTCTCAGAGACGGTCGCGGTTCAGAACGCTATCGCCGATTTCGTCGGCGACGAGAGTCGCGGGGTCTTCACCAAACACGACGACGACCAGTGGAGCGAATGGCACAGCCAGGTCACGGAGGCCGACGACTCCGAGATGGAGACCCTTCTCGAGGAACTCACGACGAAATCGTACCCGCTGCTCGAGGACGCGGTCGGGAACGGTCCGTTCCAGGTCGCCGATATCGGTGACAACGTGATGGTCTTCGAGAAGTACGAGGACCATCCGAACGCCGACAACATCAACTTCAGCGAGTACTCAATGCACCTCTACGAGAACAACAACCCGACCCAGCCGTACGCCAACGACGAGGTCGACGCCGCACACACGCAGTTCCCCGTCGAGGACGACGTCAAGAGCCAACTCCCCGAGGGACACACGCTCATCAAGGAGAGCTTCTCGACGAACAAGCTGTTCTCGTTCAACTGCGGGCACGACGTCTCCTACGACACGCCCCTCTCGAGTGCGAACGTGCGCAAGGCGGTCTGTCACGTCTTCGACCGCGACCAGGTCACCCAGGTCCTCGAGGGTGTCAATCGGATGTTCGACTGGCCGTCGTGTCGCGTCCCCGGCAACGTGCTGGACAGCGGTTCTCACGACGCCGCGGAGTGGATCCAGGACTTCACCGAGTACGGCCAGAACGACACCGAACGCGCCGCCGAACTCCTCGAACGGGAGGGATTCGAGCGCGACGGCGGCGAGTGGTACACGCCGGACGGTGACCGGTTCGAGATCGACGTCCTGGGCGGAACCAAACGGAAGGAGTTCGGCGTTCTCAAGGACAATCTGAACGAGTTCGGCATCGCGACGAACCAGGAGGAGGTCGATGACGCGACGCTCTCCGAGCGCCGGCAGAACGGCGAGTACGACATGATGCCCGACGGCTCCTCGGCCAACGGGGTCCGGGCGATGTGGGCGCTGGATCTGGTGCCGGGCTGGCTCCAGCAGATCACGCACTTCGATCCCGAAGCGGAGATTCCGATGCCTGTCGGCGATCCCGAGGGCTCGAGCGGGACGAAGACAATCAACGTCGAGGAGCACATCCGGGAGTGGCAGATCACCGACGATGATCAGTACCACAAGGAGCTGATGTGGTGGTGGAACCAGACGGTTCCGCAGATGGAAACGATGTATCAACCCGACGCCGGCGCCTACAACGCCAACAACTGGGAACTCGACGCGCCCGACGGCATCATCGACGGGACCGAGGACGCGCTGTACCTCATCCCGAAGATGGACGAGGCGACGATGGAGTACACGGGCTGATCGGGGTCCGTCGCCCGATCCTTCGTCGACCCATCGCTATCGACGGCTTGGTTTCAGGGGTGACTCCGTCCCCGTCGTCGCGAATTCGTTCGAAGGACGCCGGACGACAGGTCGGTTCCGGCTCCGAACGTGTCTGGATCGCTGACGGACCGCAGCGATCGAGCGCGTGATAAACTGGCCCGTCAGCCGCTGGAAACCATCTAATGGTTAATTATATATATCGCCTTCTATGACTAGGGAGTATGCCAGAGGGTAACAACTGGCGGAACAGCGGTCCTAGCCGGCGAGATGTCCTGAAATACAGCGCTGTGGGGGGTACAGCCCTCGTTGCCGGATGTCTGGGTGGGAGCGGTAGCACAGATCGATTCCGAGTGTTCGACGCGGAGACGAGCGGGACGCTGCCATCGCAGCGTCACTGCAACCCCTACAAGCCGACCCAGCGCGGGACGTGGCATCCGGGGGCGCTCATCTTCGACCGGCCCGTGATGTACAGCCCGGCGGAGGACGCGGTCTATCCGCTGATCGCGACCGACTGGGAGATGGCCGACGACACCACGCTGGAGATGACGTTCAGCGAGGATTGGACCTGGCACAACGGCGACGACCTCACCGCCGAGGACTGGGTCATGCAGCTGCAGATGTCCCTCGCGATTCTCGAGTACCAGGCCGAGGATGGCGAGCGACCACACCAGTTCCTCGAGTCCGCCGAGGCGCCCGACGAGTACACGGCGCGGATCAATCTCTATGACCCGCTCTCGGAGACGGTCGCAGTCCAGAACGCCACCGCCGACCTCGTCGGTGACGAGAGTCGCGGCATCTTCACCAACTCCTCCGACGACCAGTGGAGCGAGTGGCACAGCCAGCTCATGGAGGCCGACGACTCCGAGATGGATTCCATCCTCGAGGAACTCACGACGAAATCGTACCCGCTGCTCGAGGACGCGAACGGGAACGGTCCGTTCCAGGTCGCCGACATCGGGGACAACGTGATGGTCTTCGAGAAGTACGAAGATCACCCGAACGCCGACAACATCAACTTCAGCGAGTACTCGTTCCACCTCTACGAGAACAACAACCCGACCCAGCCCTACGCCAACGGCGAGGTCGACGCCGCGCACACCCAGTTCCCGGTCGAGGACGACGTCAAGAGCCAACTCCCCGAGGGACACACGCTCATCAAGGAGAGCTTCTCGACGAACAAGCTGTTCACGTTCAACTGCGGGCACGACGTCTCCTACGACACGCCGTTCTCGAGTGCGAACGTGCGCAAGGCGGTCTGTCACGTCTTCGACCGTCAGCAGGTCACCCAGGTCCTCGAGGGCGTCAATCGGATGTTCGACTGGGCGCCGTGTCGCGTCCCCGGCAACGTGCTGGACAGCGGTACCCACGACGCCGCAGACTGGGTCCAGGATTTCACCAAGTACGGCCAGAACGACACCGAACGCGCCGCCGAACTCCTCGAGGAGGAGGGCTACACGCTCGAGGACGGACAGTGGTACACGCCGGACGGCGAGGAGTTCGAGATCAATATCATGAACGGCTCCGAGCGGAAGGACTTCGGCGTTCTCAAGGACAATCTGAATGAGTTCGGTATCAAGACGAACCAGGAGCAGGTCGACGACGCGACGTTCGACGAGCGCCGACAGAACGGCGAGTACGACATGATGCCCGACGGTTCGTCCGCGAACGGGATCCGCGCGCTGTGGGCGCTGGACCTCGTGCCGAACTGGGTCCAGTCGATCTCGCACTTCGAACCCGAAGCGGAAATCCCGATGCCCGTCGGCGACCCCGACGGCTCCGAGGGAACGAAGACGATCAACGTCGAGGAGCACATCCGGGAGTGGCAGGTCACCGACGACGACCAGTTCCACAAGGAACTGATGTGGTGGTGGAACCAGACGGTTCCGCAGATGGAAGTGATGTTCCAGCCCGACGCCGGTGCCTACAACGCCGACAACTGGGAACTCGACGCGCCCGACGGCATCATCGATGGGACCGAGGACGCGCTGTACCTCATCCCCAAGACGGACGAGGCGAGCATGGAGTACATCGGCTAACGCCGTGTCGACGCCGACCGCGACGACGACAATAGTTCCCGCAGACCAAGATTTAAGAGCGTCTCGGCGAACTAGCCCATATGGGATTCCTTCGGTCCGTTTCGCAAGTCGTTCTCGGTGTCAATTTCCTGTTCTTGGTACTGCTCGGGTTCTCGTTTCTCTTCCTCGAGCCAGGGACGGGTCCGTACGTCGTCGCAGTACTCACGCTCATTCCCGTCGTTCTCTCGCTCGTCGCGAGCGTCGCGGTGATCTATACCGGCTGGGATCCGTTCTAGTCGGCGGTCGTGACCGGCGTTCGATCCGGCTGCCACTGGGAGTCCGATGGCTGTCGGGGCGGTGGAAAACAGTCCCATCAAGCAGACAGTCATTTTTTCGTACTGATATCCTGTCGACGCCTGTCAAATTTCGATGACGATGGGAAACCTTGATAATGAACCATTCTGAATAAATACGCATCCACTATGGTAACGATAGACTGGCGTATCAGGAGACTCGGGCAAGCGGTGTTCACGGTGTGGGCCGTGATTACGCTCTCATTCGCATTGGTACGGATGTTGCCCGGGAACATGATGGGTGCAATGATTACCAGACTGGCCCGACAGGGTATCAACCCGGCACGGGCCCGTGAACTCGTTGAATACCGGATGACGATCGATCCCGATGCACCGCTCTTGCCCGCGTACCTCTCCTACGTTTCGGAAACGCTGCAGGGGAACCTGGGACAATCCGTCTTCTACAGTCGGCCAGTCGTGGACGTCCTCGCGGAGGCCCTTCCGTGGACGCTGTTCGTCCTGAGCTGGGCGGTGTTCATCAGCTTCTTTATCGGCATCACCATCGGCGCGCTGATGGCCTACTGGGAGGGCGGAAAGCTGGACATCGGGCTAACGTCGTACGCCATCATGATGGGGTCGATCCCGTTCTACGTGCTCGCGATCCTCCTGTTGATCCTCCTGTCGTACCGACTGGGCTGGTTCCCCACCGGCGGTCGCCAGCCGATCGCTACCGATCCGGGATTCAATCTGACGTACATCAGCGGTATCGTCACCCACGCTGCACTACCGGTCCTCTCCATGCTCGTCGCCTCCGGCGTCGCCTCGCTGGGGATGCGCGGAAACAGTATTCGCGTCCTCGGTGAGGACTACCTCCGCGTCGCCCGTCTCCGCGGTCTCTCGGACATTACGATCTCCACCCAGTACGTCGCCCGCAACGCCGTCCTGCCGATGTACACGACGCTACTGATCAGCATCGGCGAGATGTTCGGCGGCTCGATCGTGCTAGAGCAGGTGTTCCAGTACCGCGGGGTCGGCTGGTACATGCTGTCCGCTACCCACCAGCGCGACTATCCGCTCATGATGGGCGGATTCATGGTCATCACGGTGGCGATGGTCATCTCCCTACTGCTGGCCGACCTGACCTACGGATACGTCGACCCGCGAGCACGGAGGTCACAATGACGCGAAATTCAGAGACACCAACGGACGACGACGAACGGATGGATTTCGAGAACGCGATCGTTAGCGACTCCGATACGGACGCCAACGAGCGGATCGAGACCGACGGCGGCGTCGGTACGCCCTTCGAGGTCGTCTCCGAGTACGAGGAGACGCGCCGCGACCGCTACCGCAAGCTGTACGACGCGTACGTCCACGCGCCGATCTCCATCATCTGGCGCGATTGGCGCGCTCGAATCGGCTTCACGATCGTCGCGATCTACCTGTTGATGGGGATCGTCGGACCGCTGATCGTCGAACCGACGAGCGTGACCGAAGGGCCAGCGCTCGCCGCGCCGTTCGAGACCATGGAGTACCCCCTCGGGACGGACAACCAGGGACGCGACCTGCTCTCCCAGACGGTCCACTCGACGTCGACGATTCTCAAGATGGTCCTCTCGGGTGCGGTGTTTACTGTCGGTATCGGGACGATCGTCGGTTCCATCGCCGGCTACAAGGGCGGCATGACTGACACGGTCCTGAGTTCGATCACCGACGTGTTCATCAACATCCCCGGTTTCCCGCTCGTGATGGTGCTGGGGCTCATGTTCGACGACCAAATCCTCGGCAATCCGTACGCGATCGGTATATTGCTGAGCGTCGCGTCGTGGGGCGGCCTCGCCCGGGCGATCAGATCACAGATGCTCACGCTCCGAGAGGAGTCGTTCGTCGAGGCTTCGCAGGCGATGGGAATCGGAACATCGACGATCGTTTTCAAGGAGATCGTTCCGCACCTGATGCCGTTCGTGGTGATCAACCTCACGAACGCCGGTCGGAAGGTCATCTTCGAAGCGGTCGCCCTGTACTACCTCGGGATCCTTCCCTTCCAGGACCTGAACTGGGGAAGCATCCTGAACCAGGCCTACGGGGCGAACGCGCACGCCCGTCCCGACGCGATCCACTGGTTTCTGGTCCCCATGTTCGCGATCGTGTTCATCTCTGTCGGACTGACCCTGCTCGGGCAGTCCTTAGACCGGGTGTTCAACCCCCGCGTCCGGGCCCGACACGAGAAGACGACCGCGGACGTTGAGGGCGAAGGCGACGGCGAAACGCAGACGCAAGATGCAATGGGTGTCTAACATGACCGTTTCCGAAACCGACTACCAACCCGAACCGAAACAAGGCGATTCGATTCTCGAGATACGCAACGCGTCCGTCACGTTCGACATGGACCGCGGCGAATCGCGTGTCCTCGACGATGTCGACCTGGACATCGAGCGAAACGAGATCCTCGGCGTCGTCGGCGAGAGCGGCAGCGGCAAATCGATGCTCGCCTCCGCGCTGCTCGACGCGATTGTCGACCCGGGCGTCCTCTACGGGGATATCACGTACCACCCCCCGGACGGCAGCCCGATCGACATCCTCGATCTCGACAAGCAGGGGCTCAAGGAACTCCGCTGGGAGGAGATTTCGATGGTGTTCCAGGGGGCGATGAGTTCGTTCAACCCCGTCCGCAAGATCCGAACCCACTTCGTCGAGACGCTCGACGCCCACGACTACGATATCGACGAGGGGATAGAACGGACGGAGGGCATTTTCGAGGACCTGTATCTGGACCCCGATCGCGTCCTCGATTCCTACCCGCACGAGCTCTCGGGCGGGATGAAACAACGCGCGCTGATCGCGCTCTCGCTGGTGCTCGAGCCGGAAGTGCTGGTGATGGACGAGCCGACGGCCGCGCTGGACCTGCTGATGCAGCGGTCGATCATCTCGCTGATCCAGGAGATCAAGGAGGAGTACGATCTGACGATCGTCTTTATCACCCACGACCTGCCGCTGGTCGCGGACATCGCCGATCGGATCGGCGTCCTCTACGCCTTCGAGTTCGTCGAACTCGGGCCGACCGAGGAGATCCTCGAGGACGCCGCCCACCCGTACACGCGGTTGCTCCTGAAGTCGACGCCGAACCTCGAGGCACCGATCGAGACGATGCAGCCCGTCGATGGATCGGCACCGGACCCGGTGAACGTTCCGTCGGGCTGTTCGTTCCACACGCGGTGTCCGCTGGCCACCCAGGAGTGTCGGGACGTCGATCCCGGCCCGTACGACGCCGGCGGGAGCCACGTCTCCCACTGTCACCACTGGGAGTCGGCCCGCGAGGAGATCCCGATGTCGTACGACCTCGAGTCGATCGACGCGGGCTCCGAGACGGCGAAGATCGGCACGGGAGACACGCCCTCGCGGACCGCGTCGGCCAAACCGGTCGTCTCGCTCGACGATGTCGAGGTCCACTTCGAGAAGGAGAAGGGCTTCCTCGACATGTTCGACGAGCCCGACGTCGTCGAGGCCGTCGACGGCGTCTCGATGGATATCTACGAGAAGGACGTGGTCGTCCTCGTCGGCGAGTCCGGCTGCGGCAAGACCACGCTGGGCAAGACGGCGGTCGGGCTCCAGGAGCCGACCGGCGGGAGCGTCAACTACCGCGGTCACGACATCTGGGACGTCAAGGCGGGCGACGGTGACGGCTCGATCTCGTGGGACGAAGTCCGCCGGTCGCTCCAGATCGTCCACCAGGATCCGGGGGGCGCCCTGAACCCCCACCGCCGCGTCAAGGCGAGCCTCGAGGCCCCGCTCAAGCGCTGGGATGACGACCTCGACGGGAACGATCGGAAACAGCGCATCCTGAGCCTGCTCGAGCACGTCGGGATGTCGCCGCCGGAGGACTACATCGATCGCTACCCCCATCAGCTGTCGGGCGGCGAACAACAGCGCGTCGCGTTGATCCGTGCGATGCTGATGAACCCCGACGTGATCATGGCCGACGAGCCGGTCAGCGCGCTGGACGTCTCCCTGCGTGTCGAGATGATGGATCTCATGATCCAGCTTCAGGACACGTTCAACACGTCGTACCTGTTCGTCTCCCACGACCTCTCGAACGCGCGGTACATCGCCGAGAAGACCGGCGGTCGGATCGGCGTTGTCTATCTCGGCCGACTGGTCGAGATCGGCCCGCCGGACGAGATCATCCACAACCCCCAGCACCCCTACACGAAGGCGCTGTGCTGGGCGACGCCGGAGCTCGGCGCCGACAACGACGACGAGTCGCCGATCCGTGAGATCGACATTCCCGACCCGACGAACCCGCCGAGTGGCTGTCGCTACCACACGCGCTGTGCGAACGCGCGTGAGGTCTGCCGGAGCCAGGATCCGACGGCGTTTGACGTCCCCGACGACGAGTTACACGAGGCGGCGTGTTTCCGCGTCGACGACACGCACGAGTACTGGAACAGCGAGTCGATCACGGACGACGACGAACTGATCGCACAGGGCGACGACTGATCGTCGCCGGATCGTTTTCACCTCGAGAATAGCGTTCCACCGTTCGATCGACGATCCGTTCTGCGCCAGTTTTCGAATCGACTCACCGACCGAGAGAAGCCGCGGCTCGTCTCAGACCGACGGCCCGACGCGCGTGATCGCGAACGACGTCACGCCGTGGCGCTCCGAACTCGTCGGTTCGCCGTCGAGGACCGCCCGCAACGACATCAGCAGTTCGTCGGCCGTCGTCGCTCCGGCGACGTCGAGGTCGTCGCGCAACGCGGCGTACGTGTTCCGGTCGCCGGTGACCGTGAGCACCGGAACGATCGGGTGGCCGGTGGGGATCCCGTCAGCGGTGACGTGGATCACGACCTGCGCGCCGGCGGCGGCCAGCGCCGTGGCTGCCTCATCGAACGCCGACGGCGCGTCGACCAGCGCGACGCCGGTCTCGTGGGCGGCCCACTCTCCATACTCGAGGACGTCCCGAACGGGACGATTGCCCCAGAGCCGTCTCACCTGCTCCGGCGTCGCGTCCGCGGCGCGCTTTCGCGTCGCGGTGACGGCCACCGGCGAGTCGTACGCGCTGTCAGCTACGCCGTCGAGGCGCTCCCGCGCGTCGGACGTAGCGACCCGTTCGCGAACGGCGTCGGGGTGGGCGTGGATCCGTTCGTTGCCCGCGATCAAGGCGCGGCCGCCGGCGTCGACGATCCGCTCGACGACGCGGCCGACGAGCGGGTCCGCCGACTCCAGCGACGAGGGCCGACAGTCGCTGCTGACGACGCCGACCGTCGCCGCCTCGAGACCGACCCGCTCGCGCTCCGTCTCGATCCGCGCCCTGAGGGCCGTCGCGAGATCGATCCCCGCCTCGCGACACGCGTCGGTACCGCCCTCGCGCTGGATCGCGACCTCCTCAACCGGAACCCCTCGGTCGGCGATCGATCCGGCGAGGCGGTCGCTCTGGACCGTCTCGCAGCCGAGCCCGACAGCGAGCGCGCCGGCGACGTTCGGATTCGCCGCCACGCCGACCAGCGTCCGCTCGGTCCGCTCGCTGTCGTCGCCCAGTTGCCCGCAGCCGTGGTCGTGGGGCGCGCTCACGGCGCCGGGAACCGCGTCGGCGATCCGGTCTGCGACCGTGTGCGAGCAGATGACCGACGGCACCACCAGCACGCGGTTCCGAACCCCGACGCCGTCGCGGTCCCGATCGTAGGCCTCGAATTCGGTTCCCGCGCCGGGTTCGGTCGCCGCGGCGTTCCCGATCGCCGAGTCCGTCTCCGCGTCGGCGTCGCGCTCTCGAGTCACGCCGACCCCTCCGCCAGATCGCCGCGGCCGCGGTTGCTCTCGCAGTTGTGGGTGTGCACCCACTCGCCCGGCTCGATCCGCTCGGTGGCGCTGCCGATGACCTCGCCGTACTTGGCGATCGGCTCGCCGGCGTTGATCGCCGTCACGGCGAGCTTGTGGCCGAACGCGATCGGTTCGGCGACCTCGAGGACCGTTCGATCGCCCGGCAAGTCCTCGGTTTCGATGGCGCGGCCGGCCTCGAGGTCGGCGATCGCCGTCGCCACGGTGTCGCCGTCGGCCAGCAGCACCGCCGCCTCGTCGAGTACGATCCCCTTCACGTCGGATCACCCAGCGACGCCAGCTCCCGCGGCTGGAGTTCGTTGATCGCGAACTCGGCCATCCCGCGACGCTCCGCTTCGGTTCGGTCGCCGTCGGCGACCGACAGCAGCGTCTCGTAGACGCGCTCGCCGACGGCCTCGACCGACTCGCCGTCCAAGACCGTGCTGGCGTCGACGTCCATGTTGTTCGCCATGCGCTCGGCCGTCTGGGGGTTGCCGGTGACCTTGATCACCGGCGCGATCGGGTTCCCGGTCGTGCTGCCGCGGCCGGTGGTGAAGGCGATCACCTGCGCGCCGCCGGCGACCTTGCCGACGACGCTCTCGACGTCGTAGCCGGGCGTGTCCATCACGACCAGCCCGCCGCCGACCGGGAGCGGATCCGCGTAGTCAACAACGTCGCGGATCGGCGCCGTGCCGCCCTTCGCGATGGCGCCCAGGCTCTTCTCCTCGATTGTCGTCAGTCCGCCCTCTTGATTGCCCGGCGTGGGCTGGGTTCCCCTGAGGTCGACGCCCATCAGGTCGGCGACGGACTCGCGCCTGTCGACGCACTCTAGGAGTCGCTCGCGGACCGATTCGTCGACGCAACGCTCCGCGAGGACGTGCTCGGCGCCGATGAACTCCGGCGTCTCGCTGAAGCAACTCGTCCCGCCGGCCTCGACGAGCCGGTCGCAGGCGTTTCCCACCGCGGGATTGGCTGCGATCCCGCTCGTAGCGTCGCTGCCGCCGCACTCGACGCCGAAGACGAGTTCGCTCGCGTCCGCGCTCTCGAAGCGAGCGCGCGCCGCCTCCTCGAGGAGCGAGTCGATGGCCTCGCGGCCGCGTTCGACGGCCCCGCGCGTGCCGCCGGCGTCGCGAATCGACAGTGTCTCGACCGGCGTGTCGTCCGCTACGATCTCGTCGGCGATCGCCGACGCGTCGGCGGCCTCGGTTCCCAGTTCGACCGCGAGCGCGCCGCCGACGTTCGGGTTGCGGCCGATTCCGGCGAGCACTCGTTCGGTGCGTCTGCGAGCCGGTTCCGGCTGCTCGGTTCCCATCTGGTGGGGCGTCGCCGTCACGCGCGGTCCGCCGTCGGTTGCGATCCGATCGGCGACCGCGCTCGCCGCGACCGACGTCGGCAGAACGGCGACCCGGTTGCGGACGCCGATCCGTCCGTCGTCGCGTCTGTACCCGGAAAACGTTTCCATACGCGTTCTTCAAGCGGAATCGGCATTATTCTTCTGCCGAGCGTCCGACGATCCGTCTCGGTGCCCGCTCCGAGAGGCTGACGGCTATTGTTCGTCGCCGAGCAATCGGCGATTTCGAGGGCGCTGTGACGGTTCGTTCCGCTCCTCGACCGAACCCAGTCGCGAAAGATCGGCTTTAGGCGATGGATTTATATTATTCGCGATACATCGAAATTCTATGTCATTGCCAGCCGAGCAGGTACGGAGCCGTCTCCGTGGCGTTGCTGTCGGTCTGTTGACCCCGTTTGACGACGACCTCGAGATCGAACACGAGAAAATCGCGGAAAACGCACAGGAGCTGTACGGCGAGGGGATACGGACGTTTCTGGCGACCGCGAACATCAGCGAGTATCACTCGCTGTCGGCGAGCGAGCGCGTCGATGTCGCTGAGGCGAGCGTCAACGCGCTCCCGTCGGACGCTTGCGTCCTCGCGGGCGTCGGCGGCAGCACGCACAACGCCACGGAGCTGATTCAGGCGTACGATCGCATTGACGTCGACGCGATGATGATCATGCCGCCGGACCACACCTATCTCCACGAACAGGGACTGCTGGAGTACTATCGTAACCTCGCCTCGTCGACTGAGGCGCCGCTCGTTCCCTACGTCCGTGGCTTCGATCCGTCCGTCGACTACCTCACCAGCCTCACCCGCGTCGACGGCGTCGTCGGGATCAAGTACGCGCTGAAGGATCCGGTCAAGCTCGGCGCGGCCGTCGAGGCCGGTGCCGACGACGTCGTCTGGGTCGACGGTCTCGCGGAACCCTACGCCGTCTCGTACTGGGCGGAGGGCGCCGAGGGCTTCTCCGCGGGCGTCAGCAACTTCCGCCCGGAGATCGGACTCGAACTGTTCGACGCGCTCTCCGAGGGCGACTGGGAGCGCGCCTGCGAACTCCGGAATATCTGCCTGCCCTACCAGAACTTCCGGGACGAAACCGGGCAGGATAACGCAATCGCCGGCGCGATCAGCGTCTCGGCGGTCAAGAAGGGGCTCGAACTCGCCGGTCTCCACGGCGGCAACGTCCGCGAACCGATCCGCACGCTCCGGCCCGAAGAGGAGCGGAAGGCCAAACGGCTGTACAACCAACTCGAGGACGACATCGAATCCCTCATCGACTGAGTCGAGAGCGATCCCCGAAGCGAACAGCGGTCGGTAGTACCGCATTTCCAAGTGCCACCATTTTACAACTAGCAAGGTCGTTCACGGGACGAGTACGAGTCGTTTCTACGGCATTCGGGTCGATCATCAGTAGTTAGTTCCGTAGAAGGGAACAAATTTGTCGCGATTGACACGTCCAGTTCCATCCGGATTTACACGATGATGGCCGCACGACCAACGGTCGCCGCCGAAGAGAGCCCCTATTCCTCGTCTCCGGCGACGTATCCGCAGAACTGGTCGGTAGCTGCCGTCTCGAGCCGACGAGTTCTATGCTTCGATGGTCATCACTTCTGATTCGAGACAGCGTCTTCGGCAACTTGGATTCGCGTATCGGGAATCATTAGTATTAGGAGCTCTTCGTGCAGTTACCGCGCGTATAGCCGTCGAGGAATTTCACACAAGAGCTCGATTCGACCTCGATTCGGGTCGTTTGATACTAACTCGCATATTCCTACCTCTATTTTTGACAACGGTACGAATGTAATTGTTCCCGGTGTGAGAACCCATCACGACCCCGGTTCGTAACGACTCTCCCCGGTAACTCGTCGAGAACTATCCGACGACGTCGAATCGGGCGAAGAAACTGATGCGAACGGGCCCGAAATGGTCCACCGAGGCTAATAGCGATTCGACCGACGCGATGAACGGTTGGAACTCGTGGAACTCGAATTCGTTATCGCCGACCACCAGCGCGTTGATGCTCATCCGACGGCGGTCTCGAGGCCGCTCCGCACTCGTTTCGTCTACCTGATTGGTTCGATGGGTCTCGGTAGGGATGTGTCGAGCGCCGTTGCGCGGGGACGATCGCACGTATTTATCACCGAATCGGTCAAAGGTGACCGTACATGAGGGAGTACACGGTCAATCGAACGACAGTCGACGTTCCCCTTGCTGGAACGGTTTCCGGGACGCCTTGGGCGGACGCGGTCGCGTTCCGAATCGACGAATTCTCTTGGCACGACGGCGGGCCGAAACCGCTCACGACGGGGCGGGCTCTCTACGACGATCGAGCGATCTATCTGCAGTATCACGCCGAGGACACCGACATCGCCGCCTCGGTGACCGAACTCAACGGCCCGACCTACCGGGACAGTTCGGTCGAGTTCTTCGCCGATCCGACCCCGGACGATGATTCGCGGTACTTCAACTTCGAGCCCAACTGCTGCGGCCAGTTCAAACTCGCCTGGCAGGAGCGCGACTGGGAAGCGCGCGGAATCGGCCGCGACCTCGTCTCGAGCGACGTTGCCGCGACCGTCGACGTGGAGACGTCCGTTCCCGGCCCGACGAAAGATCCCCACCCGGACGACGAGGAGTGGTGGCTCGCCGCCGCGCTCCCCTTCGACGCGCTCGAGGCGCTCACTGGCGTGACCCTCGCGCCGACTTCGGGGACGGAGTGGCGCGGAAACTTCTACCGGAGCGGCGTCCCGACCGCACAGAAGGCGACGTGGAACCCGATCGAAAAACCGGAGCCGGACTACCACTCGCCGGAGTACTTCGGTCGGATTCGATTCGAGTAGCGGCGTCGATGGCTCGAGCGCACCGCTGCGGTTGTGAACGACCGACAGCATTTATGCCGCTGCACCGCCGTAGTCGCACGCAATGACGCCGACAGACCCCGAGGGCGGCCCGCCAACCGCGGCCGGTAGCGAACAGCTCTACGACGCGCTGGTCGACGCCGGGATCGACCTCCTCGTTGGACTTCCCGGAACGCAGACGCTGCCGCTGGATCGAACCGTCGACCGGCGCGACGACATCCGGTACGTGATGGCCCGCCACGAGACCGCGATTCCCCACGTCGCGTGGGGACACTACGAGGCCGGCGGCGACGTCGCCGCGACGCTGACCGTCCCCGGCCCCGGCGATACGAACGCGATGCACGGGCTGAAGAACGCGCTCGACGACCGCGTTCCCCTGATCCACATCGCCGCGGACGCCGATCCTGCGGACCGCGGGAAGGGACCGATCCACGAGATAGAACCCGACACGTTCGACAACGTCGTCAAGGAGAACTACGCCATCGAGCGCCCGACCGAGTTCCACCGCGCGGTCCGTTCGGGGATCGAGACCGCGCTGACGCCGCCGTGCGGTCCGGTCCGGCTCGGCGTCCCGAAGCCGCTCCTCGACGCCGAGTTCCGCTCGCCGCCGGTGACGATCGATCCGCCGACGAGCCGGTTCGACGGCGACGCGGAGTACGAGACCGCACGGCGACTGCTCGCCGACGCCGAGCGACCGGTCGTCTACCTCGGCGTCGGTGCCCGCCGAACGGGCGACCCGGAGTCGATCCGCACCCTCGTCGAAACGCTCGACGCCGCGGTCGTCGCCTCCTACAAGGGCAAGGGCGTCTTCCCGGAGGACGATCCGCGTTGGCTCGGCGTGACGAGCAGTCACCTCCCGGCGGGAGCGATACGCGCGCTCGAGGCCGCCGACGTCGTGCTCGCGCTCGGCGCTCGGTTCGACGGGGTGGTGACCGCCGACTGGTCGCTACCCATGGGCGAGACGCTCGTCCACGTCACCCTCGACTCGAGCCGGATCGACGTTGCCTACGAATCGGACGTGGCGATCGTCGACGACATCGGCAGCGCGGTCGATCGGCTTCGAAACAGCTTGGGATCCCGAAAGCGACCCGACGGTGCGTGGGACGGGGCGGCCGTCGGCCGACGCGTCCGCGCGGAGTACGACGACCGACTCGAGGACCGCGGCCTGCTCGAGGACGACGTGCCGATCGCGACGGCGGGTGCGCTCCGGACCCTGCGCGAGGTGTTACCCCGCGAGACCGTCGTGACGACGGATATCGGCGGCTTCCGGCTCTGGGCAAAGCAGACCTTCGAAGCGGACGAGCCGGAGGCCTACGTCACCTCGGGCTCCTGGGCGGGGATGGGCGTTGGGATCCCGGCCGCGATCGGCGCGAAACTCGCCAGACCGGAACGGCCGGTCGTCGCGTTGACGGGCGACGGCGGGGCCATGATGTGTCTGCAGGAACTCCATACGGCCGCGGCGTACGATCTGGACGTGCTCACGATCCTCTTCAACAACGAGGACTACGGGATCATCAGCAAGTCGCCCGCCATCGACCAGTACGCCGAAGGCCACCGATTCGAGTGGTCTTCGCCCGATTTCGCCGCAATTGCCGAGGGATTCGGCTGTCGGGGCCAAACGGTGCAGACGCTCTCGGGACTCGAGGACGCCGTCGATGCCGCACTCGCGCGGACCGACGGCCCCGAACTGATCGACGTGCGTGTCGATCCGGACGAGCCGACGGCCGCGGCGTTCGCCGACTACGACTCCGAACTGGAGTTCTGAACGGCTCGCGCGGAACCCAACTCGGTCGCGTGGTTCGTCGGTCTGTTCGATCGAGCGACCCCGACGTTCTCGACTGACGACATCCTCGAGCCGTGCAGCTATACTGTTCCGTACGATTAAATCAAATTCTCTATGCGTGATCGAATGTAGTATGGTGAATTATTACGATATATGCTAATACGGTTGGAATATTCTCGCCTAACCTGCCTTAACTAATGTTATGTATATTCTCTATCGGAATATGATTGCAGATCTCTAACTTCCGATCCGTATATTTACCCTCGAAAACAGAATTTGGTTTAGTATTACAGAACAACTTTCGTGGGACCGAGGATCGTCGCTGTCGCTCCGTCGCGTACTCGGTCCCAAACGCGGCGCCTACGCGCGGTTGATTGAATCGCGATCACGGTTGAGAGGGCTCGGATCGAGGATGCGCCGCGAAATAGGTCCGTCGATACCGAGCGTCCTCCGGCAGCCAACCCCACGTTTATCACACGCACGGAACGATATCGTGTCGACGACCATGACAGCTCTCTTTACGCACACCAGCGACGACTGCGAATCGCGGGCGGCCGTTCGTCTCGACCCCTCGCGGCAGGGGGAGACGGTGAACCCCGAACTCTACTCGAAGTTCGGCGAACACCTCTACACGCCTCGAAACGTGACGAACGTCCTGGAGGCACAGGCCCTGTACAATCCTACATTCGGCTCCTGGAAGTTCGGGAGCCAGCAGTACGGTCCGGACGGCGGCAACAGCGCCGCCTTCGATCCCGACGAGATCGACGATCGGATCGACACGTACGCCGAGACGCACGGGATTCCGGACGCGGAGCGGCTCCGAACGGCCTATCGCGACGGGACGGCGCTGTGGTGGTTTCCGTACGGGAATCCGGACGCGGTCCGGACGAGCCCCGACGTCGGAACGGCCGACGATCGCGCACAGCGGTTCGAGACCGAGTCGACGGACGATTACACTGGACTCGCGCAATGGTGTCACCTACCGGTCCACCGCACGAACGCCTTCGAGGGCACGGTAACGCTTCGCGCCGCCGCGGAGACGTCGGTCCGGCTCGCGGTCCACGACGTCGATCCCGACGACGGAACGCTCGAGTCTGTACTTGCGGAAACCAGCGTGACCGCTCGAACCGACGACCGAACCGTTGACTTCTCGCTGGAACTACCGCAGGCGGACCTCGAGGAGTCGGAGCGACTGTTCGGATTCAGTGTGACTACCGAGGTTGATGACGCGAACATCGTCGTCGACCGGGTCTGCTGTTACCCCGACGACCACGTCGCCACGGCCGACCCCGAAATCGTCGACCTGCTCGCCGACCTGAACCTCTCCGTGCTCCGGTGGCCCGGCGGCAACTTCGTCTCGGGCTACCACTGGCGGGACGGCGTCGGCCCGATCGAGGAGCGGCCGACCGAGCCGAATCCGGCGTGGGACGCCCTCGAGACGAACCTCTTCGGCACCGACGAGTTCGTCGCGCTCTGCGAGGCGGTCGGCTGCGAGCCGATGATCTGCGTGAACGCCGGCAGCGGGACGGCCGAGGAGGCGGCGCGGTGGGTGGAGTACTGCAACGGCTCGACCGACACCGAGATGGGCGCGCTGCGGGCCGAACACGGTCATCCCGAACCGTACGACGTAACCTACTGGGAGATCGGCAACGAGCTCTACGGCTCGTGGCAGATCGGCTGGACGACGCCGACGGGCAACGCCGACCGGTTCCGCCGGTTCAAGGCGGCGATGGAGGCCGTCGACGACTCGATCGAGGTGATGGCCTGCGGGAACCGCCACACCGACTGGAACGAGCCGCTCTACGAGCAACTCGAGTCCGACGACTGGCTCACCGACCACGTCCTCCTCGAGTGCCACGCCGATCCGGAGACCGACCCGGTCGAACTGTTCAACGCGCACTCGGGCTTCGCGAGCCAACTCCGAGAGGAGTACGAGGCGGTCGCCACCGACTGCCGAGACGCCGGTCTCGAGGACGTCCGGCAGGCGATCACGGAACTGCAGCTGTTCACTCGCTTCGACGAGCCCGAGGACGACGAGACGGACGAAGGTGAGCCGGCAGACGAGGAGAGCGCGGACCAGCGGTTGAGCCGAGAGACGCTCCCGACGAACAAGAGCGTCACCGAGGCCGTCTTCGACGCTACGATCATCCACGAGTGCATCCGGAGCGGGACCGTCGACATGGTGACCCACTCCGGCGTCGGGAACCACGGCGGCGGCCTCCGGAAGTCCCAGGGGCGAGTGTGGGCCGATCCCTGTTACTACGGCCAGCAACTCGAGTCAGGACTTGTCGGCGGCACTCCGATTGGCGTCGACGTCACGTCTCACACCTTCTCGACCGAAACCGCGTGGGGGACGGAGACGAGCCAGTGGTTCGGTGAACTCGAGCCCGTGACCGACGAACCCGCGATCGACGCGATGGCGGTGACCGACGCCGAGGAACACGATCTCGCTGTCGTGCTCGTCCACCGTGATGCGGGGGTGGACACCATCGAGGTGACGGTCTCGGGCGGCCCGCTGGAATCGCTCGACGAGGTGACGGTCGATCGGCTCTCGGCGGAGACGATGTACGACACGAACACGCTCGAGGAGCCCGAGAAAATCGTGCCGACGACCGACAGCGCGGCGGTCGCCGACGGGACCGTCACGGTATCGCTTCCGCCGTACTCGTTGGTTCGGCTGACCGAGGACTGCGATCGTGACTGACGGCGCCCCGGCGTCACCGCGAACTAGGTTCCGTCGAGGAACTTGAACGGCTCCCAGCCGAAGTAGAGTCCCGTCGCGGCGATGACGATTATCACGGCCTGAATGCTCAGAGCCAGGATCGATACGACGCGACCCGCCGATCCGGGCTCTTGAAACGGGAACAACGCGAGGAGAATAATCGCCAGCGTCAGCGTGATCGAGAGGAGCGCCCGAAAGACGGCTTCGCTCGTATCCATTGGGCTCGTGTTTCGGCGACGGCGTAATAGATGTATTGGAACGGGAGACCGCTACTGGACCGGTTCGTCCTCGAGTGCGGTCGGTTCGGACTCGTTCTCCGACGATTCGTCTACGAGTTTCGGGCTGTCCCAGTACTCGTGATTGTCGATCTCACGGAAACAGGTCACCGTGTGGTCCTCGTCTCCGTCGACCGACACCGACTCGGGCGTGTTCCCTTTGCAGGCCTCGCGGGCCTTGGGGCAGCGCGTGTGGAACCGACAGCCCGACGGCGGGTTTCGGGGATCCGGAACGTCGATCTTCCGGAGCGGCGTTTCGGTCTCGTCGTCGACGTCCGGATCGAGGTTCGGTGTCGCCCACACCAGCGCCTTCGTGTAGGGGTGTTTCGGGTTCGCCAACACCTCGTCGATGGGACCGATCTCGACGAGTTCGCCGAGGTACATGATGCCGATGCGACCGTCGGATTTCCCGGCGACGTAGCTGGCGTTCGAGAGGTTGTGGCTGATAAAGAGGAACGACGTGTTGAACTCCGCTTGCAACTCGAGCATGAGGTCCATCATGTCGATTCGCAGGGAGACGTCGAGCGCGCTGACCGCCTCGTCGGCGAGGATGAGATCGGGGTTCATCAACAGCGCACGGATCAGCGCGACGCGCTGTTTCTCGCCGCCCGACAGCTGGTGGGGGAACCGCTTGGCGTAGTCTTCCGGCGGCGACATCCCGACCCGCGAGATCATTTCGTTGATCCGCTCTCGCCGTTCGAACGCGTCCATCTCCGGATGCCGAAGCTTGAGCGGCGCCCCGAGGGAGTGCTGTACCGTCTTGTTGGGGTTGAGCGACGCGCCCGGATCCTGAGGGATGATCTGGAGGGACTGACGGATCTCGTCGTACGGGATCTCGACGTTTCCGTCCTTGTCCTTGGCCTTCCAGATATCCTGCCCTCTGTACGTCACCGTGCCGCTGGTCGGACGCTGGACGCCGATGGTGGTCTTTCCGAGGGTCGACTTCCCGCAACCGCTCTCGCCGACCAGCGCGACGACGTCGTTTTCGGAGATATCCAGCGAGATGCCGTCGACGGCCTTGACGACGTCGGTCTCGCCCTTTATCTTCGAGAGCAGCGACTGCTCGGACTCGAAGTGCACTTCCACGTCCCGCAGCGAGACAAGGTGGTCATCACTCATTGACCTTCACCTCCTGCAGGGTCAGCGGAACCGTCTCGGGGACCCTCTCGACGTAGTGACACGCCGCGACGTGACCGTCCTCCGGGGTGTCCGACTCGAGGGGCGGATCGTCGCGCTCGCAAGTCGCGTCGGCCAGCGGACAGCGCGGATGGTACGAACACCCGTTCGGAACCGACACCGGATCCGGCGCCGCGCCTTCGATCGGTCGCATCTGCTCGCGTGGCGTCTCCAAGTTCGGCGTCGAGTTGAGCAACGCTCGCGTGTAGGGGTGTTTCGCCGCCGTCAGCACCTCGTAGGCCGGACCGACCTCGACGAACTCGAAGGCATACAGCACCGCGATTCGGTCGGCGAGGTTCGCGACCAGCGGCAGGTCGTGGGTGATGAAGACGATCGTCAGGTCGCGCTCGTCCGCGATCTCCCTGATCAATCGGATGATACTGCGCTGCATCAGCAGGTCCAGCGCGGCCGTCGGCTCGTCCATCACCAGCACTTCCGGCTCGAGCACCAGCGAGAGTGCGATGAGCGCGCGTTGACTCATTCCGCCCGACAGCTCGTGCGGATAGGAGTCTAACACCTGCTCGGACTCGAGGTAGAGATCCGCGAGGAGTTCTTCGGCGCGTTCCATCCCCTCCTCGACGTCGTAGTCGTGGACGGCCAGGGTCTCTCGGAAGTGATCCCCGATCGACATCGTCGGGTTGAACGAACTCATCGCTCCCTGGAACACCATGGAAATCTCCTCCCAGCGAATCTGCTTGATTTGCTCCTGGGAGAGATCGAGCAGATCGATGGGCTCCCCCGATTCGGGGCGGAAGGTGATGTCGCCGGTGAGGACGCCGGGATCGACCACCGCGTCGAGCAGCGCGGAGGCGAACATCGATTTTCCACTCCCGCTTTCCCCAACGACGCCGAGGACTTCACCCCGGTCGACGTCGATATTCACTTCGTTCAGTACTTTCGATTCCCCCCGTTCCATGTCGAACGAGACGGTCGTGTCCCGAACCTCGAAGATCGGATCGGCGACGGTTTTCGTGCGTTTTCGCTGCATTGTTATTCCTCGTGGGGCGCAGTGTCATCGACAGTGTCCGCGTGGCGCGCCCGGATACGCGGATTGAACAGTTTTTCCGTTCCCTGTGCGAACAGCACCAGCCCGAATGAGAGGCCGACGATCGCTATCATCGGGAAAAGTAGCCAGTAAATGCTGTCTAACGAGTAGATCGCTGCGTTGGTGTAGGCCTCGTTAAGCGTGATTCCCCAGTTGTTCGAGAAGCCGCCGAGGATCCCGAGGTAGAACAGCGCGACCGCGCCGAAGATGACCCCGCGTGCGGAGTTGACGAAGTTGACCAGCACGTAGGGCATGATGTTCGGCAAGACGTCGTCGGCGATAATTTTCGGCGTGGACGCACCCATGATTCGAGAGACTTCGACGTAGGAGTGATCCCTGATCGAGAGCACCTGCGACCTGATCGACCGCGCAAGACCGGCCCACGAGTTGATCGTGAGGAAGATCCCGATCACGTACGGACTCTCCGGTTCGAAGACGGCGACCAGGAGGATGATCAGGGGTAGTCCGGGGATGGTCATGGCGATGTCCGTAAGGGTGGTGAGGACGCTATCGACGAACCCTCCCTTGTAGCCCGAGATGGTCCCGACGATCGTCGCCATGATCGTCGAGAACACCGCGCCAGCCAGGATCATCTTCAGCACCGGCGGCGTCGAGTAGACGATTTCAGAGAGGAGACTCCTCCCCATGTGGTTCGTTCCGAGCGGGTACGCCATACTTTCGAAGGGCGCAGCGTGTTGGGGTCCCTGCCCTTGATTTGGCGGGGAAACGAGATAGAGACCGACCGTCCCCATTAGTATGTAGAACGCGATGATGAGTGATCCGAGCTTCGTTCGCCAGTCGTTCCAGGCGATCCGCACGGGAGCGAGGACGGCTACGTCGAGCCACTCCTTGTACAGTTCCGAACGGGTTGCCGTCGATCCGTCGCTCGTGCCCTCGTGATCGTCGGTCGCGTCGAACGTTGAATTGGTTTCAGCCATCGAATGTCACCTCTTAGTATGCCTCCTTCCCTTCGCCTTTGCTGACTCGCGGATCGATTAGCCCGTAGGTCAGATCCGCGATCAGGATACAGATCAGAACGGCGATGGTGATGACGATGAAGATCCCCATCATGAGCGAATAGTCACGGGCGTGGATCGACTGCAGAAGGTAGTTTCCGAGGCCGGGGTAGGCGAAGATCTGTTCCAGGATGACCGAGCCACCGAACATGAAGCCGACGGAGATCATCAGGTTCGTGTACATCGGCAACAGCGCGTTCCGACCGACGTACCGGACCGCGATCCGCCGTCCGGGGACGCCTCGGAGGTGCGCCACCCGAATGTAGTCTTCTCCGATCTCCTGGACCGCGTTTCCTCGCATCGTAATCGCGGCCCCGCCGAACCCGGTGATGACGAGGGACGCGACCGGGAGCGTCGCGTGGTAGAATACGTCGGAGATAAAGATTGGCGTCAGTCCTGGTTCCAACCCGATGGCGTAGTTCCCTGACTGCGGGAAGATACTCAACTGGATGGAGAGAACGTATACCAGGAAGATCGCCGCGACGTAGTAGGGGACGGAGTTCAGGAACATCGAGATAACCGTTGATCCGATGTCGAACCGACTTCCCTCTCGGTACGCCATGATCGCACCGAGTACGATCCCGATCGCGAACGTGAGCAGGATCGAAATCGTGAGCAGGAAGATCGTCCACGGGGCGGCCTCGATGATGAGAGCGCTGACGTCTCTGCCACCGAACTCTATCGACTGCCCCATATCCCCCTGCAGGACGCTCGTGAGGTAATTGTAGTACTGGACGTGCAACGGGGCCGAGGTATCGATATTCGTGTACGTCTCAGTCAGCGCGTGTATCTCGGCCATATTCACGCTCTCCGACCCTCGATTCTGCATGACCTGTGACCGAATGTGGTCCGCCGGTCCACCCGGTATCGCCCGTATTAGCCCGAACGTCACCGTAATTACTGCGATGAACGTAACGAATGCTTGTCCAAGCCGCTTGAGTATGTACATTAATTTACGTATATGTGGCGAGTGTTTCCTTATAATAATTGCGTTTTAGTTGACCAACTGGTTAAAAGCGGTGACCGATCAGTTACTTGGCCTGCAGCTCACCGTTTCGCGGGAACCACCAGAGGGGCCACTTCGACTGGTATTTCGAGGAGTCCGGGTCCGGAACCTCCCAGTCGTCCGTGTAGAACCAGACCGGGTCGTTGATCTCGTCGAGCTGGAGCATGGGAACCGTCTGGTTCGTGATCCACGCGAGCCGATCGGTAATATCGGTCGCTTCCTCTTCGTCCTGTGCCACGAGCAGTTCGTCCATCAGCCCGCGGGGATCGACCGACTGGAGTTCGCCGTCGGGTTCGCCTATCGGCGGCGCCTCGAGGTTCTCGGGATCGAGATTCATGAACTCTGTATCGATGTTGTAGTACATGTCGAAGACGTAGTACGGACTGGATCGCTGAAGCGTCCATCCCGTCGACGCCACCTTGTAGTCCCCCGCGGTGTAGTGATCGGCCCAGTACGTTGATTCCTCGATTCGCTGCATTTCGGTTCCGATGCCCTCGTTTTCGAGGTTATCGACGATCGTCTCGTAGACCGGATGCCAGTCGGTGAGTCCTGCGGGGACCTTGATCGTCATCTCGAACGGATCGCCGTTGGGACGGTACCAAGTGCCGTCGTCCTTCTGGTACCCTTCCCCGCGCAGCAGTTCCCGACCGCGCTCCGGATCGTCGTATCGGTGGAGCTGTTCGACCATCTCGTCGGAAACTTTGTTCTCCCACCGACTGCTCGGCTCGTTCTGGCCGTCGATGTTCCCGACGAGGCCGCTCGGCGCCTCGACCGGCTGTCCGAGCCGACCGTAGTTGTCCGCACAGGCCTGCCTGTCGATGAACTCGCTGACGGCCTGTCGAACCCGGATATTACTGAAGTCGTCGTCCTCGTGGTTGAAGGGCAGCGAGTGTCCCCACAGCGCGGGCAGCTGCGCGTTCAGGAGGTCGTCGGGCGCCTGTTCGAAGACCGTTTCCGGTGCGGAGTAGTTCCGAATCCCGTCGACCTCGCCGCCGAGAAGCACGCTCGCAGTGTCGGTCGAAACCTTGTGGAGCTCCCAGTTCTCCCAGTTGATGTTGTCCGCGTCGGGGTGGTGTTCGTACAGGCTCATCTTGAGGTGACGGTTGTCCCGTTCCTCGAACTGGAAAGGGCCGTTCCCCTTCACCTTCGACTCGTCGAACGAGTCGTTGCGGAGGTCGCTCCGAATGTCGGCGATCTCGTCGTCAGTCGTCGCGTCCTCCCATCGCTCGACGTACTCCTTGTACAGCCGGTGTGGCGTCTCGAGCCAGTAGTAGTTCAGTCCGTCTTTGAACAGCCGCTCGTTGACCGTCCCCTCGAGGGTGAGTTTGACGGACTTGTCGCCGTCCCGCTGGATATCTGTCCAAAGGGTCGAGATCGTGTCACCGATGATCGCGTCGGTGACGAGTTTCGTGTAGAGGTCGTCAGCGTTGACCGGATCGCCCGGGTCGCCGTTGTGCCAGGTGAGTTCGTCTCGAACCTTCAGCACCGCAGTATTGCCCTCGAACTCCTCGATGGTGACCGCGTACGACTCGAACTCTTCCTTGTCGATGAAGTACCGCTGCAGTTGGTCGCTCTGCATCTTGTGCGAGAACGGATTCTGCAGATTGAGATGGTTGAACTGATAGTTCGTTGGATCAACCGTTATCGGCTCGACGAACGTTTTATTGTCCCCTCCAGCCCCCCCGAGACAGCCGGCCATCGCAGCCACGCCCCCCATCGCTGCGCCGCGAAGGAGATGTCTGCGCGAGATCGATCGCCGGTTCGACTTACCCAATTTTCCCTTGCCATGTGATGGCATAGGAACTCATTCATATTACGGGATAAAAAACATTATGGAGACGTTGTACCATTGACGAATTGGCATTTCAACCGCCGTTGGAAACTGATCGTTTCCTATTGTTTGATAAAACACTAAAAACTAATTTTCCGCATGTTACGGCAGGATAGCAAAGCGACGCAGTCCCGCTGCCGGTTTTAGCCCCTACACCGAATCTCTACCGCTTCTAAGCGCTAATTAGGGGCCTCGAATAGATGGCACTAACAGAAATCTCCTCTCACTCTATCTGTTTATTGTTCTGTATCACTACATAGAAGTAGTATAGAAATAGAGTGGAATTCACCGTATCGCTAGTCCCGGCCGGTCCCTCGTCCCGACGGAACCGACGTGGTATCGGTGTAGCTGTCTCGAGCGGCAACGTCCGCTTCGTCCCGTCGCTTCCGACGACTCTCCCGGGTGACGTTGTGACAAACGATATCACCGATCTCACCCGACGGTCTCAGTCGAGAATAGGAGACTCGTTCTGTGTACGAACACTCACATTCTCTTCTCAGCTAGAACAGCGATCAATCGAGCGCGACCGATGGCCACCTGCATCAGTTTCGGGTTCGAACGACTCCCTGGCGAAGTCTATCCAACGGAAGTCTCGTTCGGAGGTTGCTCGAGGCGCAGGCGTGTTCCGGGACTACTGACCGCTAGTTCGCTACTGTCGAGTATGCCGATCCGCCGCGGCGATGAGCAAATTGGCTAGATCGGGCGATCGTATCGATCGCTTCTCCGTCTCCGGTACATCCCAGAACAAAACACCTTTGACCGCATTCGCTTATAGGTCGATAACGCCCGTGACCCGGTTTCCGAATCCGTTCCGTCTGGTGATCCTCTACATCGGTCTCGCGCTCGCGCGGGCCGGTCTCATCGACCGCGACCGCGCCGTCCAGACGACCATCCTCGCGTGGCCGCGGATCGTTACTGGGATCGCTCGGATGTCGAAAAACGCCGTCGACGTGGCGATGGTCGGCGTGGCGGTCGGCACCGCCGCCGTCGCCGGCGTCGGCTTCGCCGGACCGTTCTGGGGACTCGCCTTCGCGATCGGGGGCGGCGTCGCCGGCGGCGCTATCGCGCTCGTTTCCCAGCGGTACGGGGCGGACGCCACCGAGGAACTAGGACTCGCCGTCCGCTCGAGCACGCTGCTCATCGTCGTGTTGAGCGTCCCGGTCACAGTCGCGTTCTGGTTCGTTCCGCACGAACTCATCTCGGTGCTGAGCAGCAACGAGCGGGCGATCGAGTACGGAGCGACGTACCTGCAAGTCGTCGGGTTCGGCATCCCCTTCGCGGGACTAAACCTCGTCGGAAGCCGGACGCTCGTCGGCGCCGACGACTCCTACATCGCGATGCAGGTTCGGGCCGGCGGGGCCCTCGCCAACATCGGCCTGAACGCCGTGTTCATCTTCGGATTCGGCTGGGGCGTCGCCGGCGCGGCGCTCGGGACGGTCCTCTCGAACGTCGTCGTGACGGCGACGTTTGCGATCGGGATCAGCTGCGGTCGCTTCCCCGGGATCGGCGAGTTTCCGGTTCAGGTGGATCCGCTGGGAACGTATCTCGACCCCGGGACGATCCGCGATCTGATCCGGATCGGACTCCCGATCGGCGCCCGGAACCTCGTCTGGACCGTCGCCGAGTTCCCAATGCTCTCTATCCTCGACATCTTCGGGGAGAACACCGTCGCCGCGTTCGTCATCGCCCGCCGCATCTGGGGCGTAATGAACGCGCCCGGCTGGGGGTTCGGACTCGCCTCCTCCAGCTTGGTAGGGCAAGCTCTCGGACGCAACGACGAGGCGACCGCCGAAGCGTACGGACGCGACATCATCCGCTTCGCGGTGGCGACGTACGCCCTCTCAGCGATCCTCATCGCGCTGTTCGCCGAGCAGATCGTCGTGTTGTTCGCGAGCGATCCGACGAGTCCGGAGATTCCGATCGCAGTCGACCTCATCTACGCCGCCTGCGCCGCGGTCGTCTTCCAGGGCGTCTCCGGCGCCGCTGCCGGGCCCCTCGACGCGAGCGGCGACACGCGGATCCCGTTTGCCAGCCAATTCCTGGGGATGTTCTTCGGTTCGATTCCGCTCGCGTACCTCGGCGCGACGACCGCGCTCGGATACTGGGGACTGTACCTCGCGTTCACCGCGGAGACGACGATTCCCGCCGCGATCAACTACTGGCGGTTTCGGACCGATAAGTGGAAATCCATCAGCGAAGCGTACCGACCCGACGTCGCGGCCGGCGACGACTGAGACGCGACGACGGTCGTTCGTTTCGCGCCGTCGTAATCGGGATTCACCCTTTCTCTTCGAGTGAGTGTGCGGGTGTCGATAGCGGGACCGAACGAGCCTACACGCTGGTTGAGGATTCGAAATGGGTTCTCGATCGCTCCCGACAGCGGTTTTTGAGCCGAATAGACACCACAGTAGAACACACTGTCAACAGATAACGAAAGACATGGGCAGTACACTTATTTTGATGACTACTCAAGACGGGGGCATGGATCACGCACTCGTCGTCATCGACGACACGGACGCTCACCGAGAACTGCTCGCGGAAGCCGGCCAGCTTGCTCACGACACGGGCGCGAAGTTGACCGTGCTCGCGTGGATCACGCCAGATCAGGTCAACGAGACGGCGGACAACCTGGAAGTAATCGAGCAGATGGAGGGGACGTCGTACAGCGAGCCGGACTCGAGTTCCACCGCGGAGCAGTTCGCCCAACAGATCGCCGAGGAGGTGTTCGACTCGTTCGACGAGTCGGTTGAGTATGCCACCGACGGCATCGTCGTCGAGGAGAGCGAGCGCGCCGACGAGGTCATCGCCACCGCGGAGGACCTCGGCAGCGACCACCTCTTCGTCGTCGGCCGGCGACGGTCGCCGACCGGGAAGGCGCTGTTCGGCGACTTCGCCCAGCGCATCCTGCTCAACTTCGACGGCACCGTGACGATCAAGATGGACTGATCTCCCCCAGATTCCGCTTTTTCGCCGAAAAGAGATAATACCGTTCAGGACTCCTCGAGTCCCTTCGAAATGTTCGAAACGTTCGAAATCTCGAGCGCGGAGCGTCGGGTTACTGGATCGAGATTCCAGCGACCGTCGACGCCGGCAGCTCGGCGATCAGAGTGTCGCTGTCGACCGACACGTCGAGTTCCTCGGCGGTGAACTCCTCGGCGTTGTCTGCGTCGACCTCGGCGTCGGCGTCGTGGTCCGCGAACAGCAACTCGGCCTCGACGGTCGCCGAGTCGAGGTCGACGCCCTCGAGGGCGACTTCGATCGTCTTCTCCTCGCGGCAGTCGAGGTTTGTGACGGTCACGTAAGTTTCGTCGTCGTCGACCGACGCGGACGCGCCGACGAGCGGCAGCTCGCGGTCCTCGTCGTCGTCGGCGAGTTCGCGCGTCGGCGTGTCGACCGACGTCTGCACGGCCTCGCTACCCTTGTGCTGTGCGTACAGATCGAAGACGCGGTAGGTGGGACGCGCCCAGGCCTCGTCCTCGTCGGTCTCGATGAGACACTGCAGGACGTTGACCGTCTGTGCGATGTTCGTCATCGTCAGGACGTCGCTGTAGTGGTTGAAGACGTCCAGAACGGCCGCCGCGGAGAGCGCGTCGAGGACGGTCCCCGGCTGCTCGAGCCCGTTGTCGGCCGTCGCCTCGGGATGCCAGGTCCCCCACTCGTCGATGATGACGCCGATGTCGCGGGTCGTCGCGACGGCGTTGATCGCGCCGGCCATCCGCTCGATGTGTCGTTCCATCTCGAGGGCCTCGACGAGCATGCGGTCGTACTGGTCCTCGTCGGCCTCGTCGATGTTCATCCCGCGGCCGTAGTAGTGGTGCAGCGTGAGGTGGTCGAGCGGGAACTCCACGCCCCACCGGGACTGGTTGATCTCCTCGAGGAAGCGGCGGTTCCACTCGTGGCCCTCGAACCCGCAGGCGATGAGCTCGATGTCGTGGTCGAACATCAGGTTCGACTGGGTGCCGACATAGGTGGCGTATCGGCGGTACTCGCGAGCGTACTGTTCGGGCGACATCTGACCGCCACAGCCCCAGTTCTCGTTACCGAGACCCCAGTACTTGACGCCGTAGGGTTCTTCGTGGCCGTTCTCGCGTCGCCGGTCGGCGAGTTCGGTGTCGCCGTCGTAGTTGCAGTACTCGACCCAGTTGGCGGCCTCCTGCGGACTACCCGAACCGACGTTGGCCGCGAGGTACGGCTCCGTGCCGATTCGCTCGCAGAGTTGCAGGAACTCGTCGGTGCCGAAGGCGTTGGACTCCTCGGGGAGGTCCTCGGGACCCTGCGCCCAGAAGAGGTTCCGTCGCCGCGGTCGGTCCTCCTGGGGTCCGACGCCGTCTTCCCAGTGGTAGTCGTCGGCGAAACAGCCGCCGGGCCAGCGAAGAACGGGAATCTCGAGGTCGGCGAGGAGTTCGACGACGTCCTCCCGGTACCCGTCCTCGTCGGCGCTGTCGCTGGTCCAGAGACCCTCGTAGACACATCGTCCGAGGTGTTCGGAGAAGTGACCGTGGACCTCGGGTTCGATGCGGTCGATATCCGCTGCAGTATGAACTGTGATCCGTGCGTTAGCCATCCACACTTCCCTTTCCGTTAAAGTGTTATAAGTTCCCCGGTTTATGTCACGCTAAACCCGGCAAAACCCGCAGTGCGGGAATACCGACCGGCAGTTGAAGACTGCAATTGCGGTATTCGGCGGCCGGTCGCGACCGCGTTATCGCCCGTATGTCGAGGGACGAACGAGAGTCGCTGCGACGAAGCGCCTAACGATCCGTTCTTTCGGCCGATTGAAATCATCACAGAGTACCAAACTATTTGACGGATCGGGTTCGAGAATCACCGAGACAGTGTCCAACAGAGAACATCGATTGGAGGGGTATCGTGATGCAGTCGAATGGCCGTTGGTCCGTCTCTTCGTCCGCTTTAGTCAGGAGCGGCGTCACTGGTTCTCGATCGGACTCCTCGCCGGCTTATTCGAGCGGCTCGCGTCGTTGGTCCCGCCGTTCGTTCTCGGCGTCGCTATCGACGCCGTCTTCAACCAGACGACGGCGTACGACCTGCCGCTCGTCCCGGCCGGGACCATTCCGGCGACGACGGAAGGACAGCTCTGGTTCTCGTTTGCGCTTATCTTCGGATGTTACGTGTTCACGGCGCTGCTGGCGACGGTGCGGATGCTCTCGGTCGACTACTTCTCACACCACCTAATGCACGTCGTTCGCACGTCCACCTACGACAAGATGCAACAGCTGGACGTTCGCTTCTTCGACGGTCACGAGAAGGGCGAACTCATGAGCATCCTGAACAACGACATCTCCAACTTCGAGCAGTTCTTCGATGACGCGCTCACCCGGGCGGTCCGGATCGGGACGGTCCTCCTGGGAATCACCGGGATACTCGTCTATCTGAACTGGCAGCTCGCGATCGTGACGTTGGGGGCAGTCCCCTTGCTCACCGCGTTCACGCTGTGGTTCATGCGCCGGGTCGAGCCGGTCTACGACCGGATTCGATCGAGCGTCGGCGGCATGAACACCCGCCTCGAGAACAACCTCGGCGGGATCCACCTCATCAAGACGATGACGACGGAGTCCTACGAGTCCGACCGCGTCACGGACGTCTCCTACCGTTACTTCGATACGAACTGGCAGCGGATCAAGCTCAACACGCTGTACCATCCGGGGAGTAACTTCATCACGAACGCGTCGTTCGCGGCGACGTTCATCATCGGCGGCTATTGGGTCGTCATTGGGCCGCCGCCGCTGTTCAGCGGGACGCTCACCGTCGGCTCGCTCGTCACTTTCCTCTTTATGAGCCAGCGGTTTACCGGTCCGCTCAAGCAGATCGCGCTCATCATCGAACAGTACGAGAACGCCCGCGCGTCCGGCAAACGCGTCGTCGGCCTTATGGACATGCCCGTCGCCATCGAGGACCGCGAGGACGCGACGGAGCTGACCGACGTCGACGGCCGCGTCGAGTACGACGACGTGAGCTTCGCCTACGACCCCGACGAGGAGTACGTCCTCGAGGACATCTCGTTCGAGGTCGAGCCGGGCGAGACGGTCGCGTTCGTCGGGCCGACCGGCGCGGGTAAGTCCACGGTCGTCCGCCTCCTCATGCGGATGTACGAGACCGACGAGGGGGAGGTCAGGATCGACGGCCACGACGTCTGCGACGTGACGCTGGCGAGTCTCCGGGAGACAATCGGCTACGTCAGTCAGAACAACTACCTCTTCGGCGGCACCGTCAGGGAGAACATCGCGTACGGGACCTTCGACGCGACCGACGAGGAGGTCGTCGACGCCGCCGAGGCCGCACAGGCCCACACGTTCATCGAGGAGCTTCCGGACGGGTACGACACCCAGGTCGGTGAGGAGGGCGTCAAACTCTCCGGCGGGCAGCGCCAGCGGATCGCGCTCGCGCGTATCATCCTCTCGAATCCGGAGATCCTCGTCCTTGACGAGGCGACCAGCGACGTCGACACCGAGACGGAGATGCTCATCCAGCGCTCGATCGAGGAGATCACCGCCGACAGGACGACGTTCGTCATCGCCCACCGACTGTCGACGGTCCGCGATGCCGACACCATTCTCGTCCTCGACGACGGGGAGATCGTCGAGCGAGGGGGTCACGGCGCGTTGCTCGAGCAGGACGGGCTCTACGCGAACCTCTGGAAGGTCCAGGCCGGCGAGATCAACGAACTCCCGGAAACGTTCGTCGAGCGCATCACGCAGAACAACTGAGGCGAGCCGAGGTCGGGTCGGCGGCCGCTACGACCGGAGCCAGACTCGCATCGCTCCCGGTTCGCGGTTGTCCCACGCGTAGTAGGGAATCGCCGTGAACTCGGTCCGTTCTCGAGCCGTCTCGTCGGCCGGCCGGTACAGTTCGCCGTCCCAGCCCTGCCGGTCTGGCACGCTCGCCTCACCTTCGATGACCGTGACGCCCTCGAGCAGGTCCGGTCGGTGCGTCGTCGAGGTCGGCTCCGGGTCCTCGTACTGGTGGAGCGGCCGGTCGTTGTCGACCGCCTCGAGACAGTAGACGAGCGGCCCGCGTTTGAGGGCGACGCGACCGGCGTCGGCCGCTACCGCCGGATGGGCTTCCAGCCGCGTGACCGCCTGCTCGAAGGTCAGCTCGATCCGGTCGTCGTCCCACTCCCGTTCGACCTCGAGGTAGCCCTCGGCGGGCGCGTCGAGCGACTCGCCGTTTACCGTCACCGTCGACGACTCGGCCCACTCTGGGATTCGGAGGCGAAGCGGCACCGACGACCCCTCGGCGTCGACATCGATGGTGACCTCGCCCGACCACGGGAGGGAGCTGTCCTGGGATAGCTCGACGGTCGCGCCGTCGACCGTCGTCTCGACGCTACCGCCAAGGTACTGATTGACGTACAGCGCCGATTCCCGCTGGCTGTAGACGTATTCGCCGAGCGACGCGAGCAGCCGGGCTGCGTTCGGCGGACAGCACGCGCAGGTGAACCAGCCCTTCCGGTGGTGGTCTCCGTCGCTCTCTAAGGGGTTCTCGTAGAAGAACTCGGTTCCGTCGAGCGAGACGCCGGCGAGGAAGCCGTTGTACAGCGTCCGCTCGATGAGGTCCGCGTACTTCGCCTCGCCGGTGAGTTCGAACAGCCGCTGGTTCCAGTAGACGCTCCCGATTGTGGCGCAGGTCTCGGCGTAGGCGTCGTTCCTGAGGTCGTAGTCCGTCGTGAACCCCTCGTGGGCCTCCTCGGGCCCGAGTCCGCCGGTGACGTACATCCGCTTCGTCGTCATGTTCGTCCAGAGGCGCTCGAGGGACTCGATCAACTCGTCTTCGTCCGTCTCGATAGCGAGGTCCGTCGCGGCCGCGAACAGGTACATCGCCCTGACGGAGTGGCCTTCGACGGTCTCCTGGTCCCGGAGTGGCTCGTGGGCCTGAGCGTAGCGCCCGTCGTACGAGCCGTCTTCGTGGGTGAAGACGTCCCGTGCGGCGGAAATGACCTCGCCGTCGTCGTACTCGGCGCCACCGAGCGTCTCCGGGTTGTCGATCTCCCAGGCCAGGCGGTCCTCCTTCCCGCGCAGGTCGATGAAGTACTTCGCGAGCTCGAGATACCGCATCTCGTCGGTGACCCGGTAGAGTTTCAGGAGCGCCAGTTCGATCTCCTCGTGGCCGGGAACGCCATCGACCTCGTCGCCGAAGACGTCGTCGACACGGTCCGCGAAGTCGACCGCCACCTCGAGCAGCGTCTCCTTTTCGGTTGCCCTGTAGTGGGCGACCGCGGCCTCGATGAGATGTCCGGCGCAGTAGAGTTCGTGCATCATGTGGAGGTTCGTCCACCGGTTCTCGGGCTCGACGAGGGAGAAGTACGTGTTCAGGTAGCCGTCGGGCTGCTGTGCGTCGGCGATCAGCGAGATCACCTCGTCGACCTTCGCCTCCAGTTCGGGATCCTCGCGCTGAGAGAGCACGTACGAGGCGGCCTCGATCCACTTGTACGCGTCCGTATCCTGAAACCACATCCCCTGAAACCCGCCGGACTCCTCGTCGGCGACGCGTCGGAAGTTCTCGAGCGTCCCGGACTCCTCGAGCTGGTCGTACTGATAGCTGATCGTTATGTCCCTGTTTCGCTCCCGTCGCGGCGACCAAAAGTCGTCGTCGATCGTGACCTCGGAGAGCGAAATTCCGTCGCTAACTGCATCTCGTGGACCCATGCGTGTAGTTCCCACCCGCTCGTATCGGCCAGTTGGTAATAAAGGTTATCGAAGCGACAGGGCGGCTCCGGAGACCGAAACGCTGCGCGTGAGAGTCGGAACTCGAGCGCTCGAGGGAGTCGCGGGCGAGCACACGAGCGACGATGGCGACGGGATGCGATCAGGTAATTCGTCGTCGAGTCCGTCTGTTCGCTCACGCTGGGCCCGCACGGCGCAGCGAACCAGTGGGTGTGGTGCTGTGGGCACGCTCGTTCTACCGTCGGGCCGAAACTACCGGTCACGCGACTGTAACGTTCCGTAGAGCACAACACCATTCTCTATATTCGAACGACCATCTCTAAAACTGGATATACTGTGGTAACAGTTACCGAGGGACGGTTCGAATCGGTGGGCCGCTACAGCGGCGAATAACGCAGTGTCTCTTCGTCACACACCGGTTCGAATACCGGAATAGCGAGTGTATTTACAGTAGTACTACCGTAATATGGGGCTATTTGCCTCGGCGATACGGCGTTCCGTATAGTTGAAAACCGTTCTCTATACCTAGCAAACTAAGCGCTTCTGGAGAACGGTGTACTGTCTGTCCCTACGGCAGCGATACCGTCCACTGTCGTTCAGTGATAGAGAAGCTTCGGCGAACCCTTGAGAAAGTGGCGCGTCTCAACCAGAACAAAAATTATATTGGTTCGGTGCATAGGGAAACCATGGCAGAACCGAAACACCCGGTCCGAACGGTCGACAGGGCGATGGAGATCGTGGAGATCATTCAGGAACTCGACGGCGCAGGCGTCTCCGAGATCGCCGAGCAGGTCGATATCGGCAAAAGCGCGGTTCACAACCACCTGAACACGCTCGTGAACAGGGAGTACCTCGTCAAGGAGGGCGACGAGTACCAGATCGGCCTCTCGTTCCTCGGCCTCGGCGCGTACGCTCGAGACCGGACCCAGATCTACGAGACCGCCCGGTCCGAGATCGACAAACTCGCCAACGAAACCGGCGAGTTGGCGAACCTCCTCGTCGAGAAAAACGGGATGGGGATCTACCTCTACCAGGCGCAGGGCCAAAATGCCGTGGAGCTCGATACGCACGAAGGAAAGCAGGTCAGGCTGCACTGCACCGGACTGGGCAAGTCGATTCTTGCCTTCCGACCCCGCGACGAAGTCACCGAGATCCTCGACAAGCACGGGATGCCCAAGATGACCGAGCAGACGATCACGGACCGCGATCAACTGTTCAACGAACTCGACCAGATCCGAGAGCAGAAGTACGCGGTCGACAACGAGGAGCGCCTCGCCGGCCTCTGCTGTGTCTCCGCGCCCATTACGAACGGGGAAGAACGGAGCATCGGCGCCATCAGCGTCGCCTGTCCGGTCCACCGGATCAGCGAGGAGCGGTTCTACGAGGAACTTCCGGACGCCGTCCTCGGCACCGCGAACGTCATCGAACTCGAGCACAACTACTCGTAACCCTCTGTCTCCGGACCGTTTCTCGCCGGCCGTTTCCGCGTTCGATGCCGTTTCGCGCGGAGATATCTTGAAGTGATCGCGGCGACACGAACAGAGTATGACCCGACTCGAACGTGTCGCGGACACGCAAAACGACACGGGCGAAGGACCGTTGTGGCACCCCGACGAAGACTGTTTGTTCTGGGTCGATATCCCGGCGGGCAAACTGTATCGGTTCGATCCGGACGCCGAAACGCATACGCTCGCGTACGAAACCGACGGCGACCAGCCGATCGGCGGCTTCACGATCCAGGCCGACGGCTCGCTACTGCTCTTCCAGAACGGTCGAGTCAGTCGCTGGCAGCCGGGTTCGGAATCGGCGACGCTCGTCACCGACGTCGACGTCGACACGCGCTTTAACGACGTCATCGCGGACCCCGAGGGGCGGGTGTTCTGCGGGACGATGCCCGACGAGGATTCGCTGGGCGATCTCTACCGGCTCGACGTCGACGCTACCGTCACGACCGTCGTCGAGGACGTCGACATCGCGAACGGTATGGGCTTTACCGCCGACCTCGAGACGTTCTACTTCACCGAGTCGGAGGCCCACCGGATCTACGCGTTCGACTACGACCGGGAAACTGGGGGGCTCTCGAACCGACGGACGTTCGTCGAGACGCCCGCCGACGACGGGATTCCGGACGGGCTGACCGTCGACGAGGACGACTACGTCTGGTCGGCGCGGTGGAACGGCGGTCGCGCGGTTCGGTACGATCCGACCGGTGACCCGGTCGACCAACTCACCGTTCCCGCACGCAAAGTATCCTCGGTCACCTTCGCCGGTCCCGAATACGACGACCTGTACCTGACGACGGCGCTCGAGGGCGGCGATCGGGAGGCAGAAGGTGACGGCGCCGGCGCGCTCTTCCGAGCGACGGGGCTCGAGACCGGCGGCAGCGAAGCGTTCCGGTCGCGAATCAAAACGGAGTAATTCAGGTGCCGGACGCGGTCAGAACGCGCTGTCGGCGAAGCCGCCGTCGATCGTGACGATCTCGCCGGTTACGAACGAACTGGCGTCGCTACCGAGGTAGATCGCCGCGCCGACGATCTCCTCGCGCTCGGCGACTCGGCCGAGCGGGGTTCGCTCGTCGATGCGCTCGCGTTTCTCGGTACCCTCGGCGTACGTGTCCGCGTTCTGGGGCGTGATGACGAAACCCGGCGCGATCGCGTTGACTCTGATGTCGGGCGAGAGTTCCTTCGCGGACGCACGGGTGAAGGCCTCGACGCCGCCCTTGGCGGCGGTGTACGCCGGCAGGTTCGCCATCGAGAGCCGCGCCGTCAGCGAGGAGATGTTGATGATCGACCCGCCTTCGTCCATCGCCGGCGCGAAGGCCTGGGTCACCCGGCGGACGCCGTCGAGCGCGACGTCGGTGACGAAATCCCAGTCCTCGTCGGAGATGTCCTGGACCGACTTCCGGGAGATCGCTCCCTGCGAGGCGACGACGATGTCGACGCCGCCGAGTTCGTCGACGGCCGTCTCGCGGACGGCCTCGAGCGAGTCGGCGTCGGTGACGTCGCAGGTGACCCGCGCTGTCACGACGCCGCGGTCTTCGATCGCCGAGGCAGTTTCGTCGACTTTCTCCTCGCTGCGACTCGTCGCGATGACGTCGGCGCCCTCCTCGGCGAAGCCGAGGGCGATCGCCTGTCCGATCCCGCTCGTCCCGCCGATGACGACGGCTCGTTTGCCACTGACGGTCACCGGGCTGTGTTGGTAATCGACCATACGGCAAGCGAGACCGTGCGCCCTCATTATGTTTACCCTCTCGAGCGAGCCCGGCGGTGAGCGCGGAGGGGGACGGTCAATTGCGATTGACAGCCTCTGTCGATCGCATCCGTCGGTGATTCGTATCCGAGGGGGGACGGGAACGGAATCGTTCAGATAAGCGGGCTAAGACCGGAAAAGAACGGACCCTCTCCCCTTTTCCCAGAAATACTTTTACGTCTCCCTAGCGTCAAGCCTGAGCAACACATGAGCAATGCATCCCGATCGATAGAGACCGCCGTGTCGACGAAGGTCATCCAGCGTGTTGCGGCAGTCACGGACCGTACGGTGACCGAGTTACCGCCCTTGTACGAGACGATCGATCCGGAGGCACTCGACGCCGTTATCGATTCGGCCGCGACGGACGAGTCAGCGCTGGAGTGCCAATTCACGTACTCAGGCTGTCAGGTTAGTATCACTGAATCCGGAGCCGTTCTCGTCGAAAGAGAGGACTGTTAGCACAAGACGAGGTTGTCGTAACCGCTAGTCATCGGGAGCGCACATCTCGATTCGGCCGAACTCGTCACGTTCTCTGCGCCGGGCTGTCGGCAAACCCCACAGAATTATAACTGCGGGCGAACGATTCGGTACCATGCGTGGATTAGCCAAGACTAGTCGCAGCCAAGGAGGCATGGAACTTATCGAGCGCAACCGTCCGGAACCGAAACCGGACGAGGCGCTGATCGAAGTCGATTACGCGGGTCTCTGTGGCAGCGACGCGGGTATCTACGAGTTTGAATCCGCCTTCGAGCGGATGACCATGCCGACCGTCATCGGTCACGAGTACTCGGGTCGCGTCGTCGAAGTCGGCGACGCCGTGACGAAGTTCTCGGTCGGCGACCGGGTCGTCGAGCGCCCCATCCGCGGCTGCGGCGACTGCTACCAGTGCGAGATCGGCGAGTCGAACGTCTGCCAGAACTCGGTCATCACGGGCGTGGACCACGACGGCGCCTACGAGCCCTACATCGCCGTCCCGGAGGACGCGCTCCACCCCGTCCCCGACGGCGTCGAACAGCAACACGCGGCGATGGTCGAACCGACCAGCATCGCTACCCGCGCCGTCATCCAAAACTCTCGTGTACGCGCCGGCACGCGAGTCCTCGTCGAGGGGCCCGGCCCGATCGGGCTCCTCACCGCCCAGGTCGCCCGCGCACAGGGCGGCGAGGTCGTCGTCAGCGGCGTCGGCCAGGACGCCGAGTACCGCCTCCCGCTCGCCGAAGAGCTCGGTTTCGAGACGCTCAACATCGCCGAGGACGATCTCGACGCTGCCCGCGAGGAACTGACCGACGGCATCGGCTACGACGTCGTCTTCGACACGACGGGCCACCCGTCGGGACTACCGTCGGCCGTCGACGAGGTCCGGAAGGGCGGCCAGATCGTCCTCATCGGACAGACCGGCGAGACGACGATGCCCTACTCGCCCCTCGTCCGCTCGGAAATCGACCTGCAGTGTTCCTACGCGTCGAAGTACGAGGACTTCGAGAACGCGCTGCGCCTGATCGACACTGGCGACGTCGACGCCGAGACGTTCATCGACGACCGGTTCTCGCTATTGGACGCCGACGAAGCCTTCGAGACGTTCGTCGGCGGCGGCACCTGTAAGCCGGTCTTCGACGTCTCGGTACTGCGCGACTGAGGACCCCGCGGGATTTTTTCGTCGGATGCGATCGCTTGAGACGGAAGTTTTAGTAGTGCCTGTTGTAATCTACCACTGTAGATGGATTACAGACAGCTATCCGATCCGAACGCAGAGTACACGATGCGAGACCTCTCCTCGGAGACGATGGAGATTACCAACTCCCGCGGGCCGCGCGACGTCGAGATCACGGACGTTCAGACGACCATCGTCGACGGGAACTACCCGTGGACGCTGGTCCGCGTGTACACCGACGCCGGCATCGTCGGCAACGGCGAATCCTACTGGGGCGCCGGCGACCGAGAGATCATCGAGCGCATGGCGCCCTTCCTCGAGGGAGAGAACCCGCTCGATATCGACCGCCTCTACGAACACCTCGTCCAGAAGCTCTCCGGTGAGGGATCGATCGCCGGGAAAGCGATCTCCGCGATTTCGGGGATCGAACTCGCACTGCACGACGTCGCCGGGAAGATTCTCGAGGTGCCGGCCTACCAGCTCATCGGTGGCAAGTACCGCGACGAGATGCGGATGTACTGCGACTGCCACACCGAGGAGGAAGCCGACCCCGACGCCTGCGCCGACGAGGCCGAGCGCGTCGTCGAGGATCTCGGCTACGACTCCCTGAAGTTCGACCTCGACGTTCCCTCGGGCCACGAGAAGGACCGCGCGAACCGCCATCTTCGGAACCCGGAGATCGAACACAAGGCCGAGATCGTCGAGAAGGTCACCGAGCGCGTCGGCGACCGCGCCGACGTCGCCTTCGACTGTCACTGGTCGTTCAGCGCCGGCAGCGCACACCGCCTCGCCGAGCGCTTGGAGGAGTACGACGTCTGGTGGCTCGAAGACCCAATCCCGCCAGAGAACCACGACGTGCAGGAGGAGGTCACCAAGCGGACGTCGACGCCGATCACGGTCGGCGAGAACGTCTACCGCAACCACGGCAACCGTCGCCTCCTCGAGAACCAGGCCGTCGACATCGTCGCGCCTGACGTGCCTCGCGTCGGCGGTATGCGTCAGACGCGGAAGATCGCCGACCTCGCGGACATGTACTACGTGCCGGTCGCGATGCACAACGTCTCCTCGCCGATCGGGACGATGGCGAGCATCCACGTCGGTGCGGCGATTCCGAACTCGCTGGCCGTCGAGTACCACTCCTACGAACTCGGCTGGTGGTCGGACCTCGTCGAGGAGGACATCATCGAGAACGGCTACGCCGAAGTGCCGGAGAAGCCGGGCCTCGGCCTCACGCTCGACCTCGACGCCGTCGAGGAGCACCTGGCTGACGGCGCCGAGATGTTCGACGAAGCGTAAGCCGACGTCAAGCTCGCAAATCTCTGATTTGCGTTGTTCGACGAAGCGTGAGCTTCGCCGAGCTCGCTGAGATTCACTCAGCAGTTGGCTGACGCGGTGTGAGCCGTCGTCGAACTCTCCGAGCGTTGTCCCACGCTGTCCCATAGCAACATCGTGTCCGCAACGCTTCGATCCGGTGGGCCGAGAGAACGCGGGAGCGGACGAAGTGAGGTGGAAGTCGAGAATCGACGACTCCCGTCGACGGCGGCGTTACGCTGTCTCTGACGTTTTCTGGCGCTTGCTCGTTCGCCAGCGACTGCTCGAGCGCGCTTCGCTGTGTCGATTCGGTACGCGATCGGCTAGTCACGTCGATCGCACGATTGGCAACGACGGCACGACGAAAGACGGCGAAAACGAGTCGGTGCTTACGCCAGCGGGAGGATCGTCGAGAACACGAGCGTGCTCAGTAGGCCGACGATCCCGATGAGGGTGGTCGCGACGGTCCACGTCTTCAGCGTCTCGGCTTGCGTGAGGCCGCCGATTTCCTTGACGATCCAGAAGCCGCTGTCGTTGTACCACGAACAGAACGACGCCCCCGCACCGATGGACATGACGAGGTACGCGGTGTTAACGTCGAGTCCGCTCGCTAACGGAGCCATGATACCGGCGGTCGTGACGATCGCGACCGTCGCCGATCCCTGAACGAGGCGGACGCCCGCGGCGATCACCCACGCCGTCACGATCAGTCCGAAACCGACTCCCTCCAGCCCGTTCGCGATGTACTCGCCGGCGCCGGCCGCCTGGAGCATCGCGCCGAAGGCGCCGCCGGCGGCGGTGATGGCGGCGATGTTACCGCCGCTCTTGAGCGCGTCCGTGAGTTCGTCAGAGAACGCATCGCTGTCGAGATCGCTCATCCGGTAGTACGTAAACGCCGCCGCGAGCGCGGCCACCGTGAGCGCGAGGTTCGGGTCTCCGAAGAAGCCCGTAATACCGCCTATCGACGCGTCCTCTCCGAGGACCGTCTGCGTCGTCGTGTCCGCGGTCACGAGGAGGACGGCGAGCAGAATCGGGAGCAGTGACTCGAGCAATCCGGGGAGCTGATGCGTCTCGATCTGGTTTTGCTCCTCGAGTTCTTCGACCGTCGTTCCCATCGTGTCTCGGAGCGGGATTTCGATTCGCTGGTTGATCCAGTAGCCGTAGCCCAGTCCCGAGATGAGCGCAGTCGGAAAGCCGACAAGGACGCCGATCAGGATGGTACTTCCGAGGTCAGCATCGAGCCGGTCGACGGCGAGCAGTGGTCCGGGAGTCGGCGGAACGAAGCCGTGCGTGACCACGCCGGCGGCGCCCATGGCGACGATGTACAGCGCGTAGTTCTTGCCGTCGCGTGCGCGAGCGGATCGCGCCAGCGGCGCGAGCAGGTAGAAGACGTTGTCGAAGAACACGGGGACGGACATGATGAAACTGCTGCCGAACAGCGAAATCTCCGTGTTGTCCTCGCCGAAGAGGCTCGTGAACGCCCGAACGATACGGTTCGCGGCGCCGCTTTCGACCATCGCCTTCCCGATGATCGCCGCCATGAGGATGGGGATACCGATGCCGGCCATGTTGTCGCCAAAGGCCGCCGCGAACTCTCCGGGCACGTCGGCGAACGCGATCGCCGGCGCGACGAGGCCGACCGTAAACCCGGCGACGACGAGCGAAACGAACGCCGGGAGGTCGAGGACGACGAGTAGCAGGAGGATGGCTATAATCCCTGCTATGACAGCGACGAGCGGTGCCTGACCGCCAAGTTGCAGTACTGTATTGTTGACCATCACCGTATCGTCACTCATGGTCCTTCTTTATTTTTTTGTGTGTTTTAGATTCAATTCGCTGTGACATAAGTCGCGTAGCGTGAGTCTGGTTCGACTCGTAGAGCGCCGGATGCGCGTACTCGCGGCGTCTCAGGTGAACGTCTGGATCGGAGTGTACTTGAGGGGTCGGCGAAGCGAGCCGAATAACGGCCGGCGGTCAGCGTAGAGTTCTCGCGGTGTCACCTTGTGATTGACAGAACCCTGTTCAGTCGGCGCTACGAGTCGAGTTCAATATGAATCGATCGCATTCGAAGAGCGACCGACGTCGGAAGTCGATCGCCCCTTCCGTCGTTCCGAAACGAGAACGGCAGGAGTCAGTTCACGCGGATGACGTGGCGTCGTGCCCCGCCAACCCCGTTAGTAGTTGTCGTAGACCGTCTTGCTGATCTGGTAGAAGTCCAGTCCGGCGTCGCCCTGCTCGCGGTAGGTCTCGCTCGAGGAGTCCTTCATGCCGCCGAAGGGGACGTGCAGCTCGAGGCCGGTGGTCTTCTCGTTGATCTTCACGACGCCCGCCTCGACCTCCTCGACGAAGCGGTTCGCCTCGGTGTGGTCGTCCGTGACGACGCTGGCCGAGAGGCCGAAGTCGACATCGTTGGTGACCTCGATACCCTCGTCGAAGTCGCTGACCGGGATGACTGCGAGGACCGGTCCGAAGACCTCCTCCTGTGCGAGGCGCATGTCGTTGTCCACGTCGGAGAAGACGGCGGGCTCGACGAAGTAGCCCTCGCGGTCGAGTTCGTTCCCGCCGCACTCGAGGGTCGCGCCCTCGTCTTCGGCGATGTCGACGTACTCGAGGGTGCTCTCGAGTTCGGACTCGCTGACGTGGGGCCCCATGCCGGGGTCGTCCAGCCCGTGGCCGTGGTCGATCGCCTCGGCGCGCTCGACGATTGCCTCGACGAACTCGTCGTAGATCTCCTCGTCGACGATAGCGCGGGACGCGGCCGTACACGCCTGCCCGGTGACGCCGAACGCGCCCGCGGAGACGATATCGGCCGCTTCCTCGACGTCCGCGCTGTCGGTGACGAGGGTGGGGTTCTTGCCGCCCATCTCCAGCTGGACGCGCTTGCCGTCCTCGGTCGCGGTGTCGTAGACGGCGTTCCCAACCTGCGTGCTGCCGGTAAAGGAGACGGCGTCGACCGCGGAGTGACCGGCGATCGCGTCGCCGACCGTGCTGCCCGGGCCGGTGACGACGTTGATGACGCCGTCGGGGAGGCCGGCCTCCTCGAGGGCGGACGCCATCTCGTGGACGACGCCGGGTGCCAGCGTCGCCGGCTTGATGACGATCGTGTTACCCGCGGCCAGCGCGGGCGCGATCTTCCAGGCCGGAATGGCGATGGGGTAGTTCCACGGCGTGATCAGCCCGGCGACGCCGAGCGGTTCGTTCTTCGTGTAGAGGTTCGTGTTGCGGGCGCTGGAGCTTTTGACCGTGCCGCCGAGGTCGCTGGCTTTGGCGCCGTAGTAGTGGAAGATGTCGATCGCTCGCTGTACCTCGCCGCCAGCCTCGCTCCAGGTCTTGCCCTCCTCGCGGACGAGCAGTTCGGTGAGGTCGTCCTTTCGGTCGGCGAGCAGCGAACCGGTCTCGGTGAGGATTCGCCCGCGCTCGGGGCCGGGGGTCGTCCCCCAGTCGTCGCTCGCCGCGTCGGCGGCCTCGATGGCCTGTTCCGTGTCCTCGGCGTCGGACTGGGGATAGGTCGCGACGACTTCCTCCGGGCTCGCCGGGTCGGTCGTTTCGAACGTTTCGCCGGTGTGCGATTCGGTCCACTCGCCGTCGATGTAATTCAAGCGGTCGTCAGGCATACACCCGTAGTTCGGACTATGGTCTGATAACGTTTTGTGATTCGACGAGGGCTGCCCCGACATCTGCCACGGACGGGAGTTTTATTATCAAGAAGCTACTTTGACTGTTCATGCGGTATCATCGCCTTCCCGATGGAGACGGGTATAGATTGATTGCCGACGATGGAGACGCTGCCTACGATTTGACGGCGGTTAAACCTCGTCTCAACGGATTCACCGAGCTCGCCGCGGCGGCAAACGTCGCCGACACGAGAGTAGACAAGCTCGCGGAAACGCTCGCGGAGACCGCGCCGACGGTCGACCGCGAGGCCTTAGCCGACAGCGCGCTGCCGATCGTTCCCGACGAAGTCTGGGCGGCCGGCGTCACCTACGAGATCAGCGAGGAAGCTCGCGAGGCCGAAAGCGGCATGCCGGAGATGTACGTGCAGGTCTACGAGGCCGAGCGGCCGGAGATCTTCTTCAAGGCCACGCCGAGCCGAACCGTCGGACCCGATGAGTCGGTCGGCATCCGCGCGGACTCGGCGTGGGACGTCCCGGAGCCGGAGCTGGGGATCGTCCTCTACGACGGCGAGATCGTCGGCTACACGGTCGGCAACGACATGAGCAGCCGATCGATCGAGGGCGAGAACCCGCTCTACCTCCCGCAGGCGAAGGTGTACGACAAGTGCTGTTCGCTCGGGCCCTGCATCGCGTCGGCCGAGAGCGTCGGCGACCCCCACGAGCTGACGATGACGATGGAGATCAGCCGCGACGGGGAGACGCTCTACGAGGGCGAAACCTCGACCGGCGAGATGGACCGCTCCTGCGAGGAACTCGTCGAGTACTGGTGCGATCACAACTCCGTTCCGCAGAACGGCGTGCTCCTCACGGGAACGTCGCTCGTCCCGGACGAAGGGTTCACACTCCGACCGGACGACGAGGTGCGCATCGAAATCGATCGGATCGGCGAACTCGTCAACACCGTCGTCGAAGTGTGAGTCACGCCGAGGACGCGCGTACGGAACGATTCGACGAAACCTGAACGAAACTGGTGTCGCGCGCGGATACCCGAGACTGAAGCTACTGAACACCGTTTTGGATCATGCCGAACATAACCTTCGTCGGCGCCGGGAGTGTCGTATTCGCGAAGAACCTGCTGACGGATCTCTTCTCGTTCGAGCGGCTGCAAGACAGCACGATCACGCTGATGGATATCGATCCGAATCGGGTAGCGCGGACCGCCGAGATCGGGGAGGCGATCGTCGATCACCACGATCTCCCCGGGGAGATCCGCGCGACGACCGATCGGCGCGACGCCCTTGAGGGCGCCGACTACGTCTTCAACATGATCAACGTCGGCGGCGAAGAACCGTTCGAGAACGAGATCCGGATTCCCGAGGAGTACGGGGTCAAGCAGGCCGTCGGCGACACGCTCGGTCCCGGCGGCATCTTCCGTGCGCTGCGAACCGCTCCGACGGTGATCGATATCGCCCGGGACATGGAGGAACTCTGTCCCGACGCGCTCTTGTTGAACTACACGAACCCGATGGCGATCCTCTGCTGGGCGGTCGACGAAGCGACGGACGTCGACATGGTCGGCCTCTGTCACAGCGTCCAGCACACGACCGCGGCTATCGGCCGGTATCTCGACGTCCCGAGCGAGGAGCTCCAACACTGGGTGGCCGGCATCAACCACATGGCGTGGTACCTCGAGTTAGAACATGAGGGGGAAGACTGTTACCCGGCGCTTCGAGACGCAGCGGACGATCCCGACATCTACGCGCAGGATCCGGTCCGATTCGACGTAATGGACCACTTCGGGGCGTTCATCACGGAATCGAGCCACCACCTGAGCGAGTACCTCCCGTACTTCCGGACGGACCAGGACGTCATCGACGAGTTGACTCCCGAAGAGGCGTTCGGCCACTACACGGTCGAGTGGATGCCAACGGGACGGTATCTGGAACACTGGCGCTCCTACCAGCCGGATCTCGAGGGCGAGTTCGAGGTCACTGAAGACGACGTCGCGCTCGAGCGCTCCCCGGAGTACGGCTCGCGAATCGTCCACTCGATCGAGACCGACGAGGAGCGGCGCATGAACATCAACCTCCGGAACGACACCGGCGCCATCGAGAACCTTCCGGACGAGTCGTGCGTCGAGGTACCGTGTCTGGTCGACGGGCGAGGGGTTCACCCCTGCTCCGTCGGAAACCTGCCGCCGCAGCTCGCGGCGTTGAATCGGACGAACATCGCCGTTCAGGAACGCACGGTGACCGCGATACTCGAGCGAGACGAGACCGCGCTGCGCCAGGCCGTGAAGCTCGATCCGCTCACGGCGGCCGCGCTCGATCTCGAGACGATCGACGAGATGGTCGACGACCTGCTGGCAGCGAACGCCGAGTATCTACCCAACCTGAACTGACGCTCCCGATCGGTCGCCTCTCGACGATTCTGCGGCCGGTCACCGATCGAGGCCCGCTCGTACGTCCAGTACGGGCGTCAGTAACGAGCGGCTCCCGAGAAGAACGCGGCCACCGCGCGACCGACCGGGTGCCGACGGGACGGTAACACTCATTACGGGCAACTCGAGTCTAGTACAAAATGCACGCTCGACGAGGGTCCGACGGAACGGCGAACCGGTCGAGCCGCTGGACCGACCGACCGCAGTCGCGTAACTGCCGGCTGGGCGGTCAGTCAGCGGCTCGTATCGGAGACGGTGAGACGACGGCGACCGTCTGTTGGAAACCGACGCGACCGTTCGCCTCACGGGTGCGACGATGAACACGTCGGACGACATCCGTTCGGTCCACCACGGGCTCGGGGTCGCGTTCAGATCCGCGTACGATAACAGCAGTACGATGGTCGTCGTCAGCCTCCTCTGGTTCGTCGCATCCCTCCCGCTCATCACTATCGGGCCGGCCACGCTCGCCGCTTACAAGGCCGTACTGACGCTCCGCGAAGAGGGAGAGATCGACCGCGACGCGGTCGCCTCTACCCTTTCACAGCACTGGCATAATTCCGTGCTCCTCAGCGGCGTGTTCGTCGCCTTCGCGGCCGTCACCGTCGGCTACGCCACCAACTACATTCTGACTGGAGCCGTACAGTCGGGCGCCCTCGCGGTCGTCGCGTGCTACTTGACCGCTCACCTCAGCGCCGTGCTCGTCGTGGCGTTCGTCCGCTTAGCGGAGGGAAACGCGGTCTACGATGCGGTTACGAGCGGCTACTCCTGGACCACTATCCATCCGTTCGACACCGTGCTCCTCGGCTTCGTCAGCATTGGGTTATTCGTCGTCAGCGTCGTTCTCACCGTTACCGTGTGTCTGGCGTTCCCGTTCCTGTTGTTCACGTTCCACGTCGCCGTCGTCGCCGAGCGTGAGAGGTGACGAAGAACGGCGCTTCGTAACGGGTCGTCGCGATCGGACGGCGTTGTCGAAACGACGCGCGTTGCGCGCGTGGGCTTCGACTTCGGTAGGGTACCGGTACCTCCCGATCAGTCGTCCAGTTCGTGGCGGACGAACGTCACCGGACACGGCGAGGAGAGCATCACCGCTTGCGAGACGCTCCCGAAGACCGCTTTCCCGGTCGGGCTTCGGTTCCGGCCGCCGACGAATACGCGGTCGGCGTCGATCGATTCGGCGACCCTGATGATCTCCTCCTCCGGCTTCCCGATTTCGCCGCGAATCGTGTAGTCGACGCCGGCCTGCTCGAACTTCTCGATGAGTTCGTGGATCGTCATATTCCGTCGCGCGACCATGTCCACGTCGACGTCCTCTTCGGACGGGTCGAACTCCAGTTTCCCAGCCGTGTCGTCGAACTCGTCCTCCGAAAAGACCTGCAGCAGGACGATCATCGCGCCGGTTGGCTTCGCGACATCTATCGTCTCGGTCGCGAGGCGAGTCATTCGATCGCGGTCACCGGGACCGATTCCGATCAGTATCGTATTGAACGACATACGATACCATTTGTACAGGTATTCATAAATATTGCTCCCGAATCGGGAGACTCCGCTGTGATACGTGGCACTCCGTGATGCAGTTCGGAGCGACGAGCGAGATCGATCCGCCTCGACTCGAGTCCGGTCTCAACCCGTCCGATTGAGCCGAGATTCGTTCGGGCGTCAGCGGGACGCTGTCGCCGACCGACAGCAGCTCCGACGGCCGATGCGGTTCGGCTACTTCGGGGAAAGACTATTATATACAAATAGTAATGGAGATACTGCGGTGACGAATGTATGAAGAATCCAGCGACCGGCGACGACTGTACGCGTAGAGAGCACCTGCAAGCGATCGGAGCGCTCGCTGCCGTCGGCCTCGGCACGGCCGGCAGCGTCCCCGTAACGAAAGCCTGCCAGAGTTCGGGTAACAAACACCGCGGAGACACGCTCTATTCCCCGCCGGAGGGAGCGCCGGCGCCGGGTGCGATGTACCCTCGCGTCGAACGCCTCGAGTTCAGTCCGGGCGGTAACGAGACGCTGCTCGCGACGTTCGAGTACTATCCGTCGATGAGCGGCGGTTCGGAACCGTACTTCCCGGTCTATCGGAGCACGGACGGCGGCCAGACGTGGTCGATGTTCTCGGAAATTCACGATCAGAGCGGCAAGGACTGGGGATTGCGGTACCAGCCGACGCTGTACGAACTCCCCGAGGAAACCGGGCCGTGGCCGGCCGGGACGGTCCTCGCCGCCGGGAACGCGATTCCGATTCTCGACGACCCCGACGACGTCGAGGAGGGTGAAACCGGCGAACTCGGCGACACGAGTATCGACCTGTACGCGAGTACCGACCACGGAGAGTCGTGGGAGTACGTCAGCACCGTCGTAACCGGCGGCCCGGCGTATCCGCACGCGGGCCACAGCCCTGTGTGGGAGCCCGAACTACAGCTGGACGCGGACGGAAATCTCGTCTGTTACTTCGCCGACGAACGACAGGCGGACGACGACGGTTACAACCAACTCGTCGGCCTCAAGGCGTCGACCGACGGCGGTCGGACGTGGGATGACGAGGAGTTCGTGACCGCGGTTCCGAACGGAACCGATCGGCCCGGCATGCCGGGCGTCGTCGAACTACCGAACGGCACCTATATGGCCGCCTACGAGGTCGTCGGCTCCGACACCGTGAACGGCGAAGTGAGAGTCAAAACATCACCCGACGGTCGCGACTGGGGCGATCCGACGGATCTCGGGCAACAGGTCGTCACCGACGACGGGCGGCGCTTCATCAACGGCCCGTCCATCACGTGGACGCCGAGAGGTGGACCCGACGGGACGATTCTCGTCTCCGCCAAGCAACTGGTCGACGGGAACCGGGAACTGGCCGACGGCAACGGCGAGGTCCTCCTCGCCAACACGAACCTCGACGGGAGCGGCAGTTGGACCCCGGTCGAGGCGCCGCTGTCCTTCGAAACGGAGAGCGAACTCGGCGGCCGGATTTTCGTCGGGTGGACGACGCCGATTCTCCCGTCCCCGAACGGCAAACAACTCCTCCAGATGACCTCGACCGCGATGAACGATGAACTCTGCGAGATCCGGTACGCGGAGCGTCCGTTGAAGTTGAACAAGCTCTGAGAACGCGGGCTGGCTAGGCAACTGTTACCATCTCATTTATTTTCGGTCGCCCAGACGCCGGTTCGCGTCGCATTTCTCATTGGACTCTCGTCGATTCGCCGGCACCGCAACCGTCACCGTATGGTGCGAGGAAGAAGTGTCCCTCCTCGAGGACGTTCGTCTTTTATCGAATACCGTCTGTCGTAGAATCGAACACCCGCTCCCGTCGCGTTCCGGTTCGATCGACGGGAATTCGCTACAGTTCGTCGCTGCCGACCGACCGCGCCAACAGCCGAATTACGCGGTGACTTCCTGCTTCTCGCGTTTCTCCGCTAGGATGTTCCGACCGTCGGATTTTCGGAACAGGTGGATGTCGTCCTCGTCGAAGGAGATGGTCAGCGAATCGTTCTCCTCGGGTTTCACGTCGCCGGGAACCCGGACTCGGCACTCGTCGATACCTGCCATGTCGAGGTAGAGGTAGTTGTCCGATCCCACGGGTTCGAGCACGTCGAGGAAGGCCTCGATGGCGTTCCGGTCGGAAGGGTCTGCGATGTAGATATCTTCGGGTCGAATCCCGAGCACGAGCGATTCCCCGTCCGAGGTCCGTTCCCGTACTCGCTCCGCGTACTCTTCGGAAATCTCGTATTGGAAGTCGGCTCCGACGAGCGTCGTTCCCTCGAGTTCGACGTCGAATGGGTTCATCGCGGGGCTGCCGACGAAGTCGGCGACGAAGAGGTTCTTGGGTTCGTTGTAGACTTCGTCGGGCGTCCCGATCTGTTGAACGTTCCCCTGATCGAGGATGGCGACGCGGTCGGACATCGTCATCGCTTCCTCCTGGTCGTGGGTGACGTAGATGAACGTGGTTCCGAGGTCCTCGTGGATGCGCTGGATTTCCGTCCGCATGTGGGCGCGGAGTTTCGCGTCCAGGTTCGACAGCGGCTCGTCCATGAGGAACACTTCCGGATCGCGGACGATGGCGCGGCCGGTGGCAACCCGCTGCTGCTGGCCGCCGGAGAGGCTGCCGGGTTTCTTGTCGAGTTGGCCTTCGATACCCATCATCTCGGCGGCGTCCTCGACGCGTTTCTGAACCTCATCGTTGCTGAGGTCCGAGGTCAGCTTCAGCCCGTAGGCCATGTTATCCCGAACGGTCATGTGCGGGTAGAGCGCGTAGTTCTGGAACACCATGGCGACCCCGCGGTCCTGGGGCTGGATGTTGTTGACGACGCGGTCGCCGATACGGATCTGGCCTTCGCTGATGTCTTCGAGACCCGCGACCATCCGTAGCAGCGTCGACTTGCCCGACCCGGAGGGGCCGACGATGGTGAGGAATTCGCCATCCTTGATGTCGAAACTCACATCGTCGACTGCCACAATTTTTCCTTCGCCGTCGCTACTCCCGTCATAGAACTTTGACACGTTCTCAATACTAACACGACCCATGGGGTAGGATTACTTCTAACGTATAATAACCCTTTGGATAGGTCGGGTTTCGAGAACGGGCGGTGGCGAAAAGAGACGATACGTCGGGTCGTGAGCCGTCTCTACTGGATGCAGTACAGCCCGGCGTGACGAACGCTGCAGCGCATCGACGCAACAGCGGGTCGTTCCGAGGCTCGCGCTCGGTGTGTGACGGTGAAAACTCCGTACTATTCAGCGAAATTTACTACTCAGTGGATGATTGTCGGGCTCAGTGATACAACCATCCTCCCAATCACGAACATTTATCATGATGCAGCTATCCATGACTACTGGGAACAAGCATGACGAGTAACCGAATATCGTCGAAATCACGTCGTAGATTCATCAAAGCTGCCGGTGTCGCGGGCACCGCCTCGATCGCCGGCTGCATCGGCGGCGGCTCCAGCGGCTACACCATCTCGTTCTGGGAACTATTCAGCGGCGGCGAAGGCCCCGTGATGGAGGATATCGTTCAGAAGTTCAACGATGAACAGCCGCTCGACGTGGACGAGGAGGTGACGATCGACCGCCAGCGGACGCCGTGGGATCAGTACTACAATAACCTGTACACGACGCTCGCTGGCGGTAGCGGACCTGATCTGGCGGTTATGCACGCAGCGTACCTGCGCGCGTGGAACAAAACCATCGTGCCGATGGACAACTACATCGATACCGGTGAAATCGAGGGCGATTACCTCGACAACCACTGGGACCTCGTGTCGGTCGAAGGCGAGACGCGAGCGCTTCCGATGGACCTGCATCCGGTCGGGATGTACTACAACAAAGCGATCTTCGAGGAAGCGGGCCTCGATCCCGAGTCCCCGCCGACGAACTGGGAGGAGTTCAAAGCCGCAGGGGACGCCATCGCCGAAGAAACCGATAAATGGGCGTTCAGCCAGACCCCGTACAACGACGGCTTCGGGACGTGGCGAACGTGGAGTACGTTCGTCAAGCAGCAGGGCGGCGAACTCTTCGACAGCGACTGGAACCCGACGTTCGACGGCCAGGCGGGCCAGGATACCTCCGAACTGTTCTGGAATATGACCGGCGATATGGAGTGGTCCCCCCAGACGACCGAGGCGGACTGGGGTGCAAACGCCTTCGAGAACGGAGATCTGGGCATGACGATGAACGGGACGTGGTACGTGGCCACCCTCGAGGAGTCGGACATCGATTGGGGCTTCTTCAAGCCGACCATCGCTCCCAACAAGACCCAAGATCAGGTCTGGACGGACGGGCATACGATCGTGATGCCCCGGAGCCAGGACCGCGACGACAAAAAATCCGAAATCGCGGCGGAGGTCGCCCACTGGTTGACGACGGAAAACCCTGAGTGGGGTGCCCGAGCAGGTCACCTGCCCGCCGCTGCGGACATCCGGGAATCCGAGGTGTTCCAAAACGCGTCGTTCTACGACAAAACCCTCAGTAAATACCTCGAGATGGCCGAGGAAGATATGTACTTCTACCATCCGAAGGTGCCGAACGGCGACCCCAACTCGGAGAGTTGGTACCAGTGGCTGCTCGACATGTGGGGCCACAACTACGAGAGCTCCCAAGAGGCACTCAACGACGGCGTTTCGATGGTCAATAAGGGCCTCGAGGAGTAACTGACGACCATGGGACTACGAAATCGTTTCACGACCGGTGAAAACGAGCGCGCCCAGCAGACCGTATTCGGCGTCCGGAAAGAGACGGTCGAGGGGATCGCATGGTCGCTTCCGTACCTAGCGGTGTTCTCGGTGTTCCTCATTTGGCCGGCGCTGAAGGGCTTCTACATGAGCCTTCACAACTGGGACCCGTTCGTTCCCTCCGAGTCCGAGTTCATCGGGCTCGAGAACTACATCGAACTGTTCAACGACCCCGTCTTCTGGGACGCGATGAAGGGGACGATATACTTCGTCGCACTTTCCGTCCCGCTGCTCGTCCTCCTCGGACTGGGACTGGCGCTCGGCGTCAACAAGAACGTCAAGGGGAAAACCGTCCTCCGGGCGATTTACTTCAGTCCGTACATCCTTACCGTTGCGGTCGTCACGCTCATCTGGTCGGAAGTCTACTCCGAGGGATACGGCCTCATCAACTACTACCTCGGATTCGTCATGTCGGACCCGCCCGGCTGGCTGACGTCGACGAATTTAGCGATGCCGGCGCTCGCGTTCATGACTGTTTGGTGGCTGGTCGGATTCAACTTCGTGATCTTCCTGGCGGCTCGACAGGGCGTTCCGGAACGCCTCTACGAAGCGGCCAGACTCGACGGTGCGAGCACGTGGCGTGCGTTCAAAGACGTCACGCTCCCGCAGATGCGAAACTCCATCCTCTTCGTCGTCATCATTCAGTTCATTCTCCAGTTCCAGGTGTTCGCACAGCCGTTCGTGTTGACCTCGGGCGGTCCGAGGGGCTCGACGGACACGCTGGTCTACTACCTCTACCGGAGTGCCTTCTCCCAGCACCAGTACGGCTACGGCGCCGCGATCGGCTACGTTCTCGTCATGATTCTCGTGGTCATCGCGCTTATCAACTTCAAGGTGATCGGAACCAATGACTGACGCTACCACAGAACAGACGAGCCGATTCGACGACGTTTCGCTACAGTCGCTTGGCACCCACGCGGTGCTGTACGGGGTCGCCCTCCTGATGGCGATTCCGTACCTGTACACGATCTCGCGGTCGTTCCAGCCACGGCGGTACCTGACGGACCCACAGCCGTATTGGATCCCGCCGGAAATCACGTTCGACCACTACCAGTACCTCCTGACGGAGTCGCTGTTCGTCCAGTGGACGATAAACACGTTCGTTATCGCCGGCGGGGCGACGATCATCATCCTCGTCATCGACTCGATGATCGCGTTCTCGCTCACGCGACTCGACTGGCCCGGCCAGTCGATCGTCATGGGCGTCATCCTCGCGAGCTTCATGGTGCCGTACTACATGAACATCGTCCCGCTGTACACGGTCGTCTCCGATCTCGGCCTGGTGAACTCCTACTTGGGAGTGATCCTGCCGGCGGTCGCGAGTCCGCTCGGCGTCTTCCTCCTGTACCAGTTCTTCCGGGACATCCCCGACGAGTACGAGGAGGCCGCGCGCCTCGACGGGTTCTCGACGTTCCAGATCTACTACCGCATTGTCCTGCCGCTCGCCAGACCCATCCTCGCCTCGCTGGCGCTGTTCATGTTCGTCTACAACTGGAACGCGTTCCTCTGGCCGCTGATTGTCCTCTCCGACGAGGCGGCGTACACGCTTCCCATCGGGCTGGTGAACCTCTACCAAGGAAACATCACGACGCCCGGCCTCCACATGGCCGTGACGGTGCTGGCGTCGCTTCCCCTGTTCATCGTCTACCTCTTCTTCCAGGGGGAGATCGTCCGCGCCGTCCAAATTCAGGGGACCGGTACGACCGGGTAAGTGGTACTCTCCCGGACGTTCACTGGCTCCTGTTCCCGTTTTCACGCGGTGCCCGAACTGAACTGAACTGACGTTCCCGATCGGACCGTCACTCGACGAATTTTCCGTCCGCAAAACATGGACTCGCGGGGTCGTTACGCGATGCCGGATCCGCTGAGAACCGCTCCATGAGCGCCGTGGCTTATCTGGAGAGGGGCGTCGGTAACTCGAGGCGCAGATCGTCGTCGACGGCCGCGTACTCCGCGGTGGGCCACGAGCCGGTATCGGTGACCACGTCGATGTCGGTCGACGAGATCAGGACGGTGTCCTCGGTCTTCGCCCCCTGGACGGTCGGGTTCCAGGCGTACGGCGCGGGCGTTTCGACCGGCGCGTCGTTCGACGGGGTTGCGATCCACTCCCGGCTCTCGAACCCGATCGACCCGCCCTGATGATGCTGCTGCCACTCGCCCTTCCAGCCGACGGCCGCGTACGCCCGCTCGATCGCGGCGAAGACGTCGCCGGCGGTGTCGCTGTCGGCCGTCGCCGCGTCCCGCGTCGCCGCCATCGCCGTCGCCGCGACGCGGCTCGCGTCGTCGTGGCGCTCGCGCAGCCACGAGGGCGCGTCGAAGTCGACGGTCCGGGTGACGGCAATGTTGACGCCGCGTCCGACCGCGACGACGGTGAGCAGCGCGTAGTCGCCCAGCGGCTCGTCCGTCGGCGTGAAGTGGCGGTGCCGTTGCGAGCGCTCGGCGCCGCCGACGAGGACGACGGGCGACTCGAGGCCCCGGTCCCAGAGTTCGTCGCGAAGGCGTCCCGCCGCGGCGCGCTCGGTGTCGTCCGGCGATACCTCGCGGGCGACCGTTTCGACCGCGTCGGCGGTGGCTCGGCCAGCCCGCTCGAGGACCTGCCGGTCGCGATCGGTAAAGGGAAGCCGCAGCTGCGAGGCGTCGATCGACTCGAGTCCCGGTACCGTCGGGACGTCCGCGCCGGCTCCGTTGGCGCTCGCACGCGCCACCGCCTCGCCGAGCGAGGACTCGTGCCAGTCGAACGTCTCCACGGGAACCCCTGACGGGAGTTCCTCCTCGCGGAATCGATCAGCCTCGTTGTTCGATGTGAGCGCTCGCACCGCGTCGCCGTCGTAGCCGAGCGCGGCCACGCCGACGTCGGCCGCGCGATCGACGGTCGAGTTCCCGCCGTCGGTCAGCCACGCGAAGTTCGCCGGCCGCAGGAACCAGAGTTCGGACAGTTCCCGCTCGGTCATGTACTCGTCTAGGCGCGTCAGTTTCTGGTCGCGTACCGCCGTCATATCCCTCGCAACGAGGGGCGGCCAATAAATCGTTGTGGATACGGCTCGTTCGAGTTGTAGCCAACCAATCGGCCTCGAGAACGTATTCTGTGCCTAGTCCGATCGCGAGACCGCGGCTTCTCAGTACGGACGGCGGAGGAAGAGATATATGGGACCGTGGCGCAAACGATGATCGTGAATGTTAGATTGTGACACGCTATCTTCCCGATGGACGAACCGGACGCCCGAACGTTGGACAACCACCCGCAGCCGGTTCGATAGTACGGACGCAGACCACCGATGACAGCTAGTTACCGAGAAACGAGAACGCTAAACGGGCTGTGGGAGTTCGTCACCGACCCGGCGTCCAACGGACGCGCCGCTGGCTGGGACGCTCCGGACGCGACCTGGCCCGATCGGCGCTGCACCGTCGACGTTCCCCACAGCTGGCAAGAGCACGACGAGTACCGCGAGTACACCGGGTCCGCGTGGTACCGCCGGTACACTGCCCTCCCGCGATCCGACGGCGACCGCACGATCCTCCGATTCGGCGCCGTCGACTACGAGGCGACGGTATGGGTAAACGGCGAGCGAGTCGGGGAGCACCGTGGCGGCTATCTGCCCTTCGAGCTGGATATCACGGAGGCGGTGACCGACGGTGAGGACGCGGTCGTCGTCGCGGTGACCGATCCCGAAGATATCAGCGAGCTCCCCCACGGCAAGCAGGGCGCGCCGTGGTACCAGCGCGTCAGCGGGATCTGGCAGGACGTGGCGGTGGCGACCGTCCCGACGCGGCGCGTCACCGACGTTCGCGCGACGCCGAATCTCGAGGACGACACGGTACGGATCGATCTCGAGGCGGCGCCCGAGGGCGCGGACGGCCTGACCGCCGCCGTGACGATCGAACGAGATGAAGCGGTAGTCGCGAAATCGGACGTCGACGTAGACGCGGGTTCGGGAACCGCAGTGCTGGCCATCGACGACCCCGAGTACTGGACGCCTGAGACGCCGGTGCTGTACGATATCGTCGTGGAATTGTCCCACGACGGCGCAGTTGTCGATCGGGACGAGGACTACTTCGGCATGCGGAGCGTCGAGTCCTGCGACGGTCGCCTGTACCTCAACGGCGACCCGCTCTCCGTGCGGGGGGCGCTCGACCAGGGGTATTACCCGGAGACGCTCTACCGACCGTTCGACAACGACGTGTTCGAAGCCGAGATCCGCACGGCGAAGGACCTCGGGTTCAACCTGCTTCGAAAGCACATCAAGCCGGCCCACCCCGACTTTCTGGAACTCGCGGACCGGCTCGGGATCCTCGTCTGGGAGGAGCCCGCGAATCCGACGGTTCACACCGATCGCTCGAGGCGGGAGGTCCGCGAGCAGATCAAGGGCATGATCGACCGGGATTACAACCGCCCCAGCGTGATCATCTGGAGTCTGTACAACGAGGAATGGGGGATCGGAAACCCCCAAGGACTCGACGACGAGACGTCGTTGTGGGTGGACGAAGCGAAACAGCGGTACCTCGCAGAGCTCTACGAATCGACCCGGAAACGAGATCCCACGCGGCTCATCTGCGACAACTCCGGTTGGGCCCACGTGGCGACCGACGTGAACGACTACCACCGGTACTTCGTCAGCCCGGACCGCGCGGCCGCGTGGGAAGACGACCTCGAGTCGATGGCGTCCGATCCGGCGGCCAACTACGGCGCGACGGAGACCGATCCGGCGGATGCGCCCCGAATCGTCTCCGAGTTCGGGACGTGGGGGATGTGCGATCTGCCCGCGATCGAGGAGTACTACGGCGGCGAACCGCCGTGGCTCGACTACGAGTTCTTCGACGACCCGATCAAGCGTCCCGCGGGAGCGTCCGACCGGTTCGAGGAGTCGGCCCTCTCGGACGCCTTCGAGGACTGGTCGGCGATGGCCGAGGCGTGGCAGCGCCGCGAGTTCCGTTCGATCAAGGACGTCATCGAACGGATGCGCACCCGCGAGGACGTCGCCGGATACGTGCTCACCGAGTTCTCCGACATCGAATGGGAGTTCAACGGGGTCCTGGACTACCGCCGCGAGGAGAAGGCGTTCCACGACGATTTCGCTCGGATAAACGACGCGGTCCTCGTCAGCGTCGAGCCGGACGCTCACGCCGTCTCGTCGGGCGGGAGGCTGACCGCCGACGTGGTCGTCAGCAACGACACCACCGACGCCGTCGAGGGTTCGCTCGAGTGGTCTGTCTTCGGAGCATCGGGCACGGTCGACGTGGCACTCGACGGGTTCGGCGTCGAACGCGTCGAAAACGCGATTACGGTCGACGTCCCGTCCGTCGACGGCGTCCACGAGGACGAACTGACGGTCTCGCTGCCGAGCGCGCCGACGAACGGGGAACCGATTACCGTCGTTCCTGACCCCGATTCCAGCGTCGACGGCGAGACGACGGTGTACACCGACGCCGAGGGACTCGCTGACGGTCTAGCCGAAACCGGCTTCGAGGTCGTCTCGAGCCTCGACGAGACCGTCGACGTGTCGCTGGTGGTCCGTCCCGATGCCGCCGTTCGAGCGTACGTCGAAAGCGGCGGTACCGCCGTACTCATCCCCGACGAGAGCGGCCATATGGCGGACGAGGAGTTCTTCGAGTACCGCAGTTTGCCGGAAGACGAGAGCTGGAACCTCGTGGCGTCGCTGTTCTACTGCGCCGACGAGACCCTCGCCGAGTACGTGGGTACCGTCCCCGGCTGGGAACTGGACGGGCTCTACCCCTACGACGTGGTCGCCGACGTCTCGGCGGGGGACGTGTCGATCGGCTACGTCGAAGGCTGGATCGCGAACCGATCGGCGGCGATCGCCGTTCGCGAGGTCGGTGACGGCCGCGTCGGCGCGTTCACGTTCCGGATCACGGACGCGTACGGAGCACAGCCCGTCGGGACGGCGGCCCTCGCCGCACTATTCGAGAACCTCGCGTCTGAGGAGTGCAGCTGAGTCCGCCCCCTGTTTCCGTTCTAACCGAACGCTCGAGCGTCAGAACTCGAGCGACTCGGCGGCGTAGCTGATCTCGCAGCGTTCACCCTCGACAGACGTCGAGGTCAGCTGCAGGAGCCGGTCACCGTCCGGCGACGGCAGTAACGGCGTCGTCCACCCGACTGTCTCGTGGCCGACGTCGATCGCGTCCTCGAACTGGAGCGGCGCGGACACAGCCTCCCACGAGTCGAATTCAGAGAAATCGGTCGTTGCGAGGAGCGTCCGGCCGCTTCCGGGAGCCTGGTTCCCGTCCGAATCGCGCAGGGTCTTCCCCGAGACGAGCACGGTCTCCTCGTCGCTGCCGGCGGGCGTCCACGTGATGTAGGGACCGTTCGTGAGCTGGTACCCCTCTTCTGTCTGCACCGGGAAGCCGATATCGGCCGGATCGCCCCAGTCGCGGCCGTCCGGCGACGTCTTGATGAAGATCCCGCCCTCGTATTTCGGCCCGACGATCTCGAAGACCATCGCGTAGCGGCTGTCGGGGAGTTTCGTCACGACGGGCATGCCCGGGCGCTGCTCGCCGTCGGGTATCGCCGCGTCGAACGTCTCCTCGCCCCACGTTTGGCCGCCGTCGCCGGAGACCCGGTGGCCGACGAGTTGGTTGTATCCCTCCTCGCGGTGTCGTTCGTCGGCGAAGTAGCAGACGAGGTCCCCGTCGGCGTCAATCGCGAACTCGGGCTCCCAGACCGGCGTCGCGCCGACCCGCGGGACGGCTTTCCCGCCCGTCGCGACCGTGCTCACGTATGACCAGTTCCGGCCGCCGTCCTCGCTCGCGTAGACGTCGATTTTCGTCCGCGATCGGTCCTCCGGGATGGCGTTCCCCGCGGCCAGTATCGTCCCCGCCGACCAGGGCCCGATCGACTCGGGGAGTTCGAACAGCGTCGGCTGGAACCGGAGCCCCCACCCGTTCTGCGTGTCACGGATCTCGGAGAACCGCGACCACGTTCGACCGCCGTCTTCGCTGCGGTAGAGCGGGAAGTACGGCTGCTCCGACTCGTCGTCGCCGGTCCCGTACTGCTCGAAGGTCGCGAGCAGCGTCTCGCCCTCGGCGTCGTCGCAGTCCAAGCGAACGACGCGAGGGTACATCGCACCGACGCCAGGAGCGTCCGGCGGCGGCGTGTAGAGCGCGTTCCCGGTTCGGTTCCCGTCGATCGTCATCTGGATCCCACCCGTCCCCTCGCAGTCGGTACTGCCGGATCGGTTCCGATCCGTTTACTCGGTTGACTCACGACGTCTACATTCGCCTCCGATTACATAAATTCGAGTGATATCGACGACAGCTATCGACGATCGGGACTCGAGTCCGGGAGCCCTCGATCGGTCGAAGTAATAATTAAGTGACTGGTAACGACAGCATAGGGTATGGGAAAAATCACGTACGACTTCTCCGACGAGACCGTGATCGTGACCGGCGGAACGTCCGGTATCGGCCGCGAAGTCGCTCGCCGATTCGGCGAGGCCGGCGCGACGGTGATCGTCGCAGACATCCGCGAAGAACCGAAGGAGGACGGCGAGTCGGCGCCGACCCACGAACTCGTCGAGGACAACGGCGGCCGAGCCGAGTTCGTCGAGACCGACGTCTCCGATCCGGAGGACGTCGGCGCGGTCGTCGAGGCCGCCAGGGAGTTCGGCGGCGTCGACGTGATGGTCAACAACGCCGGCATCTACCGCGAGGCGTCGCTCATCGAAACCGACGCCGACGCGTTCGATCAGGTGTTCGCGATCAACGTCCGCGGCGTCTTCGCCGGCTGTCGGGCGGCGGCTCGAGACATGCTCGAACGGGAGGAGCCGGGCTCGATCGTGAACACGGCCTCGATCAGCTCCGAGTACGCACAGGTCGGCCACTCGATGTACGACGCCTCGAAGGGCGCGGTCATGATGCTCACCCGCGTTGCAGCGCTCGAGCTCGCCCGCCACGACATCCGGGTCAACGCCGTCGCCCCGGGGATCATCGAAACGACGTTCGGCGCCGGCAACCCCGATTTCGACCGGGAGCTCGGCGACGGGTTCATCCTCAACGACGCCGACCTCCCGGATCTCAACGCCCAGGGGATCGATCCCGAGATTCCGATGGGCCACATGGGGACTCCCGAAGACCTCGCGGGGTCGTACCTGTTCCTCGCCTCCGACGAGGCTAGCTACGTCACCGGCCATCTCCTGTACGTAGATGGCGGCTACCAGATCCTGTAATCGGTTCGTAGCGTCCGTACTCGATTCGTTGGAGCGATTCTTCGGGGAGTGATGTCCCAGTACTCGTCAGCCGCTGAGACGGTCGGCGTTCACCCGTCGTGTGACTTTCGGCCTCGAGACCAGTCGTACGCGTCGAACAGCTATCGACCGCAGTCCACTCCCTCGCCCGGCCGATGGCGGTCATCGTCGCTGCCGTTGAGGCCAGACCACACGCCGTCGTTGCCGAACGTCGCGGGACGGCCGTGGTCGTTGTCGACGAGGAGTCGGACGACCGACGCGGGCTCGACCTCGAGCGTGAGGGAGCCGTCGCGGTCGACGCGTTCGATGGACTGGACCACTTCGTAGACGTCCGGTTCTTCCCACGACTCCTGGAACTCGTGTGGCAGCGGTCGCTCGGACGCGGTCGCCCGGTGGCGCGTGATCGCCACGGACTTACCGGCGTATTTCTCGGGGAGCTCGATCGTGACCTTGCCGCGCTCCCGGAGGTTCCGATTCGTGAGGAAGACGCACAACTCCTTGCCCCGCTTGTTCTGCATGGCGGCGGCGTCGACGTAGGGGACGTCCGCCATGGGGTCGATGCGCGGGCCGGTGTCGGGAATGTCCCGGCCGTCGCCGTCGATCTCGGTCTCGATCGCGTGCCACTCGGCGTTGGTTTCGAACACTGCCGAGTAGAGGCCGAACACCGATCCCGCCGGCGCCAGCGGGTTCGGATCCGACGGCGCATCGGTGAACTCCGGCGGGAACATGCGCACGGGCACCCACGTCTGGGACGCCTCGACGACCGTCTCGCTTTGCCGGATGAACGAGTTGAGCATGCCCGCGATATAGGAGCCTCCCGGCATCGTCTCCGGGCCGGGGTACGGATCGCCCTCGTCGACCGACGGGAAGAGTCCGTACTCGCCGACGTTGATCCGGAAGTCCTCGATCCCCGCGTCGGCGGCTTCGGCGCTGAGGTCGTCCATCAACGCCCCGAACTGCGTCGGGAACATGACCAGTACCTCGTTGTAGTCGATGGCGTCCGCGTCGTTCTCGTCAAACCACGCGTCCCTCGCGTCCTGGTCCTCGATGCCCCAGTTGTAGCGGTGCAGGTCCAGTCCGTCGAGGCGGTCGCCCGACTCCTCGAACAGCGTGCTGTTCCACTCGTCGGGATCCGGCGTCTCCGCTTCGTCGTAGCCCGGATCCATCCCGTCCGCGAGGATCGTGATCGAGTCGTCGGTCGCCATCATCGCGTCGTAGTACTCGTTGAACCCGATCCGCTCCTCGGAGCCGCTCGCGTACTCCGAGGGATCGGCCGTGTGGCCGCGCTGCCACGGCCCCCACACCTCGTTACCGACCTCCCAGTGTTCGACGTCGTACGGCTCCGGGTGACCGTTCTCGGCGCGCAGCGCGCCCATCTCCGTCCCCGCCGACCCGTTACAGTACTCGACCCAGTCGGCGGCGTCCTCGGGGAGGATCTGTCTCTCGGAGGCCCATTCGCCCGGATTATCCCACCAGCCGACGGTCAGTCGCGGCGTGAGATCTGCGATCTCACACAGCTCGAGGTACTCGTCGATGCCGAAGTAGTTCGGATCGACGCCACCCCACGCGTGATTGAACCGCATTGGCCGTTCCTCGAGCGGGCCGATACCGTCGCGCCAGTTGTACTGGCTCGTGAAGTTCCCGCCGGGCCACTTCAACCAGGTCGCGTTCTGCTCGCGCATCAACTCGACGGTCGACGGGTTGAACTTGCCGTTGATCGCGTCGTCGGCCGCGAGCATGATCCAGTCGAGATCGACGCGGCCGCTCCCCTCGGCGGTGAACTCGAGGACGTACTCCCCGTAGGGAGTGTCGACGTTCGCGACCGAGCCGGCGACGTACTGATCGCCGCTGGCCTCGCTCAGTTCGAGCGCGAGTTCGTGGCGGGTCCAGTCGTCGGTGACGTCGACGTCGGCGGTCGCGAGAGTTTCGCCGTCAAGCGTCGTGATGGCGGCGGTGACCGACTCGAGACCGTCACCGCGCACCGAGACGGAGAGATCGTAGCCCAGCGTGCGGAAGTCCGGGAGGACGATCTTCTGTGAGATTCCCCCGCGGGCATCCTCGAGGGAAATCCGCTGGTAATTCGTCGTATCGACGGCGGCGACGCCGCCCTCGGGCTGCTCGAAGGAGACGCCGGAGCCGTCGATGGGTTCCCACGGGAACGGGACGTTCTCGTGGCGGGCGATCGAGTCGGGATCGAAGCGCGTCTTCGGGCCGAAGTGATCGTCTTCCGACCACGTTCTGGGATAGAACGAGTTGTTCTTGACGTGCTCGGAGTAAACGCCGGGGTAGATCGTCCCCGACTCGTAGTGCTCGCAGAGCCGGCCGAACAACTGGTCGGAAACCGTTTCTTCGGTTCGTTCCGAAAGATCCAGCGAGACGGTGTTCTGAATTCCCTCGCCGGACTTGGTGTGGGAATCGGCCGCCGCCGTTCCGGTCGCGGCACCGGCCACGATCATCGACTGGAGCGTCAGGAAGCGTCGACGGGAGACGATCCCGCTACTGTCATCGGCGTCGGTACGACTGCCAGCGGATCTGTGGTTGTTACCACGAACCATGAAAACATTCTCCATTGCCATTCATTAAGTATTCTTCGAAAGTATATGTTTTAGGTATTACCGGAAGAAACATTATCAAAGATACACGTCTCCATCGTCGGTTTCCATCGATTGTACACCCCTGCCGGCTGCGTGTTCCAATGACTACCATACGTATTCTGAACAGTCAGCGTATGCTTGAGATATTCGAGCCGAGTAGTGAAATCGGTTCGTTCTATCAAACGCTGTTCTCTCCATACCCGTGTCGCGGCGATCGCAATCGATCGAACAAAATACGCCCTCTACGATCGTCTAATCGACTGTGAGGCGAAATTAGCCGTTCTGAATTCGAGAGTGCTTCTCGACGGAGAGTAGAACGTCGCCATCGGCCCGGCCGACGTCGACCGACTGAAGACGGCCGCAGATCGCCGCGAGGTCTGCGGATTTCGACGGCGAACCGTCGGATCTCTCGTCAGTTCTTCTTGTCTATGCTATGAGAAAAAAATTATTATAGATAGGTTCGGATACCTAGTCCCGCATGGTTGATAGTCATGATCACGCAGGATTGAATCGACGAAACGTGTTGAAGACGATCGGCGCCGGTGCGCTCGGCGCGGGCGTCGTCGCGACGAGCGGGACGACGGTCGCCGACGAGAGTTCGACTCATTACCACAATCCGGTCGGGCCAGTCGGGTTCGGCGACGTGACCGTCATTCAGGCCGGCGACGGCACCTACTATGCGTACGGGACCGAGACGCCCGAGGACATCGTTCCGATAGCGACTTCGGACGACCTAGTGAACTGGACGTACATCGATTCGGCGTTCGACAGCTACCCCGACTGGCGGGACGATCCGGACGCGGGGGTCTGGGCGCCCGACATCAACTACTACAACGGCCAGTACTACCTCTACTACTCCTACTCGACGTGGGGGAGTCAGAACAACCCCGGGATCGGCGTCGCGACCTCGGACACGCCGGACGGCCCGTTCGAGGACCACGGACCGGTGTTCAGGGCCGAAGATCTCGGGATGACCAACTGCATCGATTCGGAGTTCCGCGTCGTCGACGGAACCCCCTACATCGTCTGGGGGAGTTTCTACGGGTTCTACGGCGTCGAACTCACGAACGACGGGATGGATTACGTCCCGGGGACGACGTTCCATCTGGCCGGTGACAACCGCGAAGGTCCGATGGTCATCGAGGAGAACGGCTACTACTACCTGTTCTACTCGACCGGCCACTGCTGTGAGGGGTACGACAGTACCTACGAGGTCGAAGTGGGCCGCTCCGAGTCGTTCTTCGGTCCCTACTACAACCAGAACGGGACCGACCTGCGCGACCTGAACGAGCACCGAAGCGGCGTGTCGGTCCTCAACGGAACGGACGAGTTCACCGGTCCGGGTCACAACACCGCGATTCGGGACGAGAACGGCGACTGGTGGATGCTCTACCACGTCGAGGCCACGGCGGACCGGGAGACACGAACCATGATGATCGATCGAATCCAGTGGGAGAACGGCTGGCCGGTCGTCGCCTGCGACGGGACACCGAGCACGCAGAGCCCGATGCCGAGCACCGGCTACTACGACTGCGGCAACGTCACCAGCGGTATCGGAATCAGCGAAGGAACCTACGCGATCACGAACGTCAACAGCGGCAAGCGCCTCGAGGTCGCCGGCGCCGGGACGAGCGACGGCGATAACGTCCAGCAGTACGTCGATACCGGCCACGCCTGTCAGCAGTGGGACGTGGTCGAGACGGACGACCACGAGACGTTCCACCTTCGAAACGTCAACAGCGGCAAGCTCATGGAAGTAGCCGGCGCCGACACGAGCGACGGGGCGACCGTCCAGCAGTACGCCGACACCGGGAACGCGACCCAGGACTGGCACATTATCGACAACGGCGACGGCACCTACCGCATCGAGAACGCGAACAGCGGAAAGGTCGCCGAGGTCGACGGCGCGTCGACCGACGACGGCGCCGACGTCATCCAGTGGTCGTGGAACGGCGGCGCGAACCAGCGGTGGACGTTCGATCTGGTGTAACGGCACCGATTCCGCGGAACCCGCGACGTCGCCGCGGATAGTCGTTTTCCCAGCCTTGAGCCCTCCCCCTCCTCCTTGAGACGCGTTCGTCCGACCGCGAGAACGAAATAGAATACCAAGCGCGACGAGGCGGGACGGCGTCCCGCCGTCGACCGCCGACCGTCCGGCTACCGCCGTCTTCCGGCCGCCGTACCGCGTACGTTCACTCGATGTCGACCGGTTCGCCCCGCTCGGCGGACTCGTGGACGGCTTCGATGATCCGCATGTCCTGTAGGCCGTGACGGCCGTCGGGGTAGATCTCGGCGTCGCCGAGGAGTCGGTCGGCGAAGTAGTCGAACTCCTCTTCCATCTCGCGTTCGGCGTCGAAGCTCTCGTGGTCGATCGTGACCGAGATGTCGCCCCGCGAGAGGTGCAGCGAACACTTGCCGTGGAAGGCGGGCCGAAGATCGATCTGTCCCTCCGTGCCCGTGATCTTGAGGTGGGTGTCCTCGTGGGCGTGCTGGCTCGACGTCGAGATCATCTGGACGTCGTCCTCGAAGACGAACAGCGACGAGGAGCGCTCGTCTGGTACGTCGTCGAACGCCTCGTGGTTCGAGACCATCTGGGACTGCACGCTGACGGGATCCCGGCGGAGCAGGAATCTGGTCGTGTTGATCGAGTAGATGCCGAGATCCATCACCGACGTCCCGTACCCGCTCAGGTCGGGATCGAGGCGCCACTGGTCCGGATCGGGGATCATCTCGAGCAGCGGCTGGCTGTTGTGCCCGTAGACCGATACCGGCTCGCCGATGAACCCGTCCGCGATCAGCTCGCGCGCCCGCTGGACCGCCGGATCGGTGTGCATCCGGTAGGCGATCATCAGCGGCACGTCAGCCGACTCGCAGGTCTCGACCAGCGACTCGGCGCGCTCGACAGTCGATTCCATCGGTTTCTCGCAGAGAATCGCCTTATCCAGTTCGGCCGCGGTCTCGGCGTACTCGAGGTGATAGGCGTTCGGTGTCCCGATGTAGACGGCGTCGTACTCGTCGCTGGCCGCGCCGTCGTGGAACTCGTCGTAGCTGATCCCCTCCGGAACGTCGTTCTCCTCGGCGAGCCGTGAGGCCTTCTCCGTCGAACTGCTGACGAGGACCGTGACCTCGCCCAGATCGGAGGATTCGATCGCCGGAAGCGCGACGTCGATCGTCCACCAGCCCAGTCCGATGAGGGCGTATCTGACGGTTCCATCGTCGGTCGTTTGCCACGTGCGGTCTTCGTAACTATCGATCCAATCGATCATGGCACACGGTAATTCCCGATCCGATAAAAAACGCCCGGTAGGGCTGTGTAGCGGGGTACACAGCGATATCGTCGCACCGGTCCTGACGACAAACTCGAGACCGGTGGGTGCGTCTCGAGGCACCTGACCGAGACGCCGATCAGCGCCGGCGGTCCCCGCGCAGCGTCTGGAACCGAGCGCACAATCGAAACGGCGTGTAAGACTACAGCGGTTCTACTATATAGAACAGTGTTCCGCTGGTATGGGTGGTAGTCCTCTTTCACAAATTGTGGGGCTAGGAGCACTCTCAGGGGCGGAACGTTCGCAGTACGAAGACAACCACCAACATATACAGTAGTACTACTGTAAATAACTGGTCTCAGTAGACGGATGGACCGACACTACCGGGAAAGTCTACTAAGTGGTACCGAGAACCATAGTCCAGTTATAGAGAACGGGATCTGAAGGAAGCTGACTATAGTTCTGTTACCTACTGATCGATCATTACAAACCGTTCTGTCTGGGTCTCTATAGAAGCCGTGGTTGAACCGACAACAGCGATCTCTAGAGATAACTGATCAATTGCTGTAAACCTGCTATCAAAACCTGGTGACGAAATTTCCGCTTGACTGCCCCTATCCTTCCTGGCAGTTCGTGCGGTCGCGCCGCTCGAGTTCGGTCATCGAGGTGAACGCGAAAGAATAGCTACCTATTGCGCATGCACGCTAACCGACGAGGCGCTCGCCAAACGAGCGTCTCGAGGATCCGGCGCTACGGCAGCACCGCATCCGGGGTCCCGGTGAACGAGAGGTCCCGGTTCTTGATCGCGTCGCCGCTGGCGCCGTCGAAGAGGTGGATCGCCGGTTCGGGAAACTCGACGCCGACGCGGTCGCCGGCGCTCACGTTCGGAACGCCCTCGGTCGTCACGACGAACTCGTCGTCGACTGCCATGCCGTCGAACTGCAGGTGGATGATGTTCTCGTTCCCCATCGGTTCGACGACGAGGACCTCGGCCTCGAACCGCCGGTCGCTCTGCTGGGCGTCGCCGATTCGGGCGTCCTCCGGCCGGATGCCGAGGACGAGATCGCCTCCCGACTCGAGGTCGCGGCGCGACTCCTGGGATAACGGATACTCGAAGTAGTCGGTGACGAGCGCGTCGTTCTCGAGCGTTCCGTCGAAGAAGTTCATCGACGGTTCACCGATGAAACTCGCGACGAACAGGTTGTTCGGCTCGTGGTAACACTCGAGCGGGGTACCGACCTGCTGGAGTTCGCCCTCGTCGAGGACGGCGATCCGGTCGCCCATCGTCATCGCCTCCGTCTGGTCATGGGTCACGTAGACCGTCGTCACGTCCAGCTGTTCCTGCAGGTGCTGGAGCTCCGTTCGCATCTCGGCGCGCAGCTTCGCGTCGAGATTGGAGAGGGGTTCGTCCATGAGGAAGACGTCCGGGTCCCGAACGATCGCTCGGCCGAGTGCGACCCGCTGTTGCTGGCCGCCCGAAAGCTCGCCCGGCTTGCGGTCGAGCAGGTCTTCGATTCCCATCATCGCCGCCGTCTCTTCGACCGTCTCGGCGATCGCGGAATCGGAGAGATCCGTCGATTCCTCGAGCCCGAAGGACATGTTCGACCGGACGGTTTTGTGGGGGTACAGCGCGTACGACTGGAAGACCATCGCGATGTCCCGTTCCTGTGCCGAGACGTCGTTGAGCGTTCGGCCGCCGAGTCTGATCTCCCCCTCGGTGATCTCCTCGAGGCCGGCGATCATCCGCAGCGTCGTCGACTTCCCGCAGCCGGAGGGGCCGACGAGGACGAGGAAGTCCCCGTCGGGAACCTCGACGGCGATGTCCTGAACGGCAACGACGCTCGACTCTCCGCTCCGGTACTCCTTGGTTACGTCGTCGATTTCTAAGCGTGCCATGTTAGATCGTGAGTTCGCGCGCGGTTTCGAGCCGCCGGTTGCAAAGCGCTTCGCCGGTTTCGCCGTCGAAGACGTGAACGGCATCCGGTTCGACGGTGACGATAACCGACTCGCCGGCGTTGACGATGTGCATCCCGTCGGTGACGGCGCAGACGGCGCCGTGGTTCGCCTCGTCCTCAGGGTGCGTGAGGGTCACGACGTTCTGGTCGCCGTGGGTTTCGGTGACGGTGACGGTCATCCGGAACTCGTGCGGGCCGAGGCTCTGCGACGCTGATTCGTCGGCGTGGCGAACGTCGATCGCTTCGGGTCGAACCCCGAGGACGAGGTCGTCGGTATCGCCGACGGACCGATCGAGGCGCTCGTCGAACGGATACTCGATGTATTCACCGACGAATCCCTCCTCGGATCGATCCCCGTGGAGGAAGTTCATCATGGGCTCGCCGATGAAGCCGGCCACGAACTGGTTTTCGGGCGCGTGATAGAGCTCGAGCGGCTCGCCCACCTGCTGGAGCCGACCGTCGTTCAACACGGCGATCCGATCGCCCATCGTCATCGCTTCCGTCTGATTGTGGGTCACGTAGACCGTCGTCACGTCCAGCTCCTCCTGTAGGCGCTGGAGTTCCGTCCGCATCTGGGTCCGGAGTTTCGCGTCGAGGTTCGCGAGCGGTTCGTCCATCAGGAAGACCTCGGGATCGCGAACGATCGCTCGCCCGAGCGCGACCCGCTGTTGCTGGCCGCCGGAGAGCTCGCCCGGCTTTCGATCCAGCAGGTCGTCGATGCCGAGGGTCTCGGCGACGTCCTCGACTCGCTCGTCCCGCTCGGCCTCGGTGTATCCCGGTTCCTCTTCCAGACCGAACCGGATGTTCTCGTGGATGGTCATATGCGGATAGAGGGCGTAATCCTGGAACACCATCGCGATATCGCGGTTCTGCGGAACGCGATAGTTCATGTGCTCGTCGGCGATGTAGAGGTCCCCGGACGTCGGCGTCTCGAGGCCGGCCAACATCCGCAGCGTTGTCGACTTCCCGCAGCCGGAGGGGCCGACCAACACGAGGAATTCGCTGTCCTCGATGTCGAACGTCAGGTCTTCGACGGCGACCGTCTCGCCGAACTGCTTCGTCAGGTAATCAAATTGGATTCGTCCCATGGATTATGCACTCTCCGTTTCCAGTCCTTTCGCGAACTGCTCGGCAAACGCGACGTACAGGATGATTGTCGGCAGCGCCGCGAGGAACGCCGCCGCCATCCGAATCCCAAAGTCGATACCGGACGTCGACGTCCCGATCGTCGGAATGATCAGCGTGATCGGCGCCTCCGACGAGTTCGCACTCGTGATTAGGGTAAACGAGAACAGGAACTCGTTGTAAATCTGCGTGAACTGGTAGATGAAGACGACGCCGAACATCGGTTTCGAGATCGGCAGGATGATGCGTCGGTAGATCTTCGTGATGCTCGCACCGTCGATTTTGGCCGCCTCGACCAGCGAGTTCGGGAGGCTCTGGTAATACGACCGGAACAGGAGCATACAGATCGGGATCCCGTAGGCGACGTGCGTGATGATCAGCGGCACGAGAGCCGAGTGATAGCCCTGAATCAGCGGCACGATAGCAAACACCGGCTCCAGCATGTCCGCGATCGGGAAGATGTTGTTCCAGAACCGCGCCAGCGGCACCAGAACGGCCTGATACGGGACGAAGATCCCGATCAGGAACAGGACTAGAATCCCCAGCTGGCCGCGCCATCGGACCATTGTGAGTCCGAACGCCGCCATGCTCGCGAGCAAGACGTTGATGATCGTCGCTGGAATCGCCATCAGCAGCGAGTTGACGAACGCATACGAGAGGCGGTTGAACGCGTACTCGAGATTTGCCAGCGTGAAGCCGTCGCCCAGCGGCGGCATGAACGGGAGCGTGTTGGCGACGGCGGTGCTCGTTTTCAGTGCCGTCATGATCCCCGTTATCAGCGGGAGGAGGAAGAACCCGAGGAAGAGGATGACTATCGTGTAGTGGCCGACTCGTCTGAGATTAACGTCTTCGACGACCGATGCGACATCGAGGTTGGTGTCGGATGTTGATTGTGACATTGTCAGAGCGACCCCTGTCGGTGCTGGAAGATGAGATACGGCGCGATGACGGCGAGCGAGAGTAAGAGCAGCATCGTCGCGATCGCCGCACCGTAGGCCCACTGTCCGTACTGGAACGCTTCGCGAACCATCAGCGTCGCCAGGATGTCAGTCCCGTTCGGCGGTCGGTAGTTGCCGGTGATCGCGTACAGGAAGTCGAACGCCTTGAGAGCGAACAACATCAGGACGACGGCGGCGCCGACGGACGCCTGCTTGAGTTGGGGAATGATGATCCGAATGTACGTCTTAGTCGTGCTCGCGCCGTCGACTTTCGCCGCCTCGAACTGGTCGTCGGGAAGCGACTGGAGTCCGGCCAAGAAGACGACCATCGCGTACCCGCTGAACTGCCAGACCAGCGCGAAGATCACGGCTGCGAGCGCGATCCGCGGGTCTCCCAACCAGTCGATCGAGTCGAATCCGAGCGCCGTGACGAAGACGTTCAACACGCCGTTCCCGGGGCTGTACATCCACAACCAGAGCTGTGCCGTCACGACGAACGAGAGGGCCATCGGAAGGAGATAGATCGTTTGAATCGTCTCCTTGTATCTGATCCCGTAATCGAGGAGGACCGCGAGGAACAGTCCAAGCCCCAGTGAAATCGACGTGAAGCCAACGAGCAGGACGAAGTTTTGGAACGCAGCGGCCCGGAACGATTCGTCCGCAAGCGCTCTCCGGTACATCTCCAGATCGAGGCTGGAAAACGACGGTCGGGCGATTCCCGCGTAGTCTGTAAAGGAAATCGCGAGGTTGTAGCCGATTCCGCCGTACACGGCAATCCCCATGATAATAAACGGGATCCCCCAGTACGGCGATGAACGAACGAAGTCGCTGTTGAGGAAATACCGGAGTTTCGTTTGCCAATCGATCCCCTCCTCAGACGGATCCGCCGCCGATTCCGTAGTTTCAGTTGTGTTGTGTGTTGTCATCTACCTTTCTCCTTCGGTTTAGTAATACGGTTGTTGTGGCGTGTCAGTCTCATAGCGCGAGTTCCGTTATTTGGAGACGGCATCGAGCAGGGCGTCCGCCGCTGCGTCGGCGTCGTACGGATCCATAAAGTGGTCGCCGATCGCCCCCTCGCAGTTGTTTTGCTGTTTGGGCTCGACCGCGAGGCCGTGTGCGAGCGTCGGCGGATACTCTTCGGAGTTGAGAAGGTCCTCGTAGGTTATCGCCAGGAAGTCCGTCAACTCGTCCGGTTCGATGTCCGTCCGAAGTGGCACCGATCCCTTGAGGTTGTTGAACTCGACCTGCGCCTCCGCTGTGCCGATGAATTTCTGCCACTCGATTGTCTCCTCCGAGCTCGGATTGTCGTCGGGGACGACGAAGGAGTCGAGGTGGTAGAAGTACGTTCCCTCGGTTCCGGGGAAGGGGATCCAGTCCCAGTCCTCGCCGAACTCGAAGTCGTAGTCGTCGGACCGATACATCCCGTACTGCCAGTTCCCACCGTGAATACACGCGGCCTCGCCAGCGATCAGTTTCTGGGCGGCCTGCGTGTAGCCGATCGACGACGCGTCGTCGGAGATGTAGTTCTCCTGAATCTCCTGGAGCGTTTCCAGCGCGTCGATCACGGCGTCTCTGTCGCCGTTGCCCTCGATGAAGTTCGTGTAGGCGTCGACTCCGGACTGGCTCGAGAGGATCTGAACCCACGTCTGCAAGCCGAGGAACGCCGACCGCATCCCGTGAGCGAACGGGATGTAATCGGTGTCCTGATCGATCGTCTCGAGGGCGTCCATGAGGTCGGACATGCTATCGAGGCTCTCTGCATCGATCCCCGCCTCGTCGAAGGCGGCCGTGTTGTAGAACAGGTTGTTCATCCGATGGGAGCCGATCGGCACCGCCGGCATCTTATCGTTGTACGTACAGAGTTCGACGGCGCGCTCCTGCATGTTCTCCTTCAGTCCCTCTGCCTCCCAGACGTCCTCCTCGAGATCCATGAGGACGCCCTCGTACCGCTTGAGGTTGTTGCCCGGCCAGTTGGCGAAGGAACTCATCGGGTTCTCGTTCGTCAACCGCTGCAGGACGGCTGTATTCAGTTCGACGTTCCCGTCGCCGCCGACGGGTTCGAAGGTCCCGTCGATATCGGAGTGTTCCTCCTTGAAGGCCTCGATAAGCGTCTCGATCGCAGCCGCTCCGTCGCCACCGGTCCAGCCGTGAAGCACCTCGAGTCCGTCGTCTTCGCTATCCGTACAGCCCGCTAATCCGGCCACAGCACCCGCCGCAATCCCACCGAGATACGTTCGTCTATCGAGTCCATTAGTCAGTTTGTTATTCTTGACCATGCTAATCGACATGTTTTCACACACATTAATAAAGTTATCGGGCCAAGTGTATTCTACTCCGATAAAGGCGCAAATAAGAGCGCCTCATCGGCGGCGTTTCGCGGATTTCAGATTGAAACGCGAAAGGGCACGAACGAGGTCACGACGGTGCACTCCGCTGATTCGATCGGCTGGGCTACTCATTCGACGTTCGACGTCATTCGTTCAGACCTCGACGACGGTGTTCGAGAGCGTGCCAATCTCCTCGAGGCCGATACTGACCTCGTCGCCCTCCTGGAGCGTGAACTCCTCGTCGGGAACCAACGACGTCCCGGTGAGCAGGACCGAAACGTCGGGAACGGCGTCGTGTGCAACGTGACAGTCAACCAGTTCCTCGACGGAGCGTTCCATCTCGTTCGTCCGCGTCGACTCGTCGTACAGCACCTCGCCGTCGCGGCTGATCGTCATCCACATCTCGAGATCGTGTGGATCGTCGATCGATTCGGCCGAACGGACGCAGGGCCCGATCGAACAGCACCGGTCGTACACTTTCGCCTGCGGGAGGTAGAGCGGGTTCTCGCCCTCGATCGATCGGCTGCTCATGTCGTTTCCGACTGTGTAGCCGACGATCTCGTCCTCGAAGAGGACGACCCCCAGCTCCGGTTCGGGGACGTCCCACTCGGAGTCGCCGCGGATGCCGACCGACTCGTCGGGGCCGACGGTTCGACTCGGCGTCGCCTTGAAGAACACCTCCGGACGGTCGCTCTCGTAGACGTCGAGATACATCTCCGGCATCCCGCTTTCGGCTTTGCGCGCCTCCTCGCTGATACGGTACGTGACGCCTGCCGCCCACACCTCACCCGACGAAACGGGCGTTGACGGAGCGGTTTCGTCCAAGACGTCCGACGAGAGAACGGTCGCATCCCCGCGCAGTCGGTCGGCGATCGCGTCGATCGATTCCTTCGCGATCGCCGCTGCCCGAAGGAGATCCTCGAACGTCCGTAGCTGGTCCGTTGCGGCGGTGAGATCGTACAGCGATCCTTCCGTTTTCACGACGAGACGAGGGGCGCTTCCCTCGCGGAGCTGGTAGTAACGCATGTCGCTACGTCCTTTCTACCCGACGGTATTAGCTCTGGTGCCAGGATCCTCGAGTTGAGACTATCCACGTACGACACGGGTACGTGGAAAACGACCCTCTCTCGCCATCGTGCCTCAGTTTCCCCATTCAACGGCGTCCGCCTCGAGTTTCCGTCTGGGACGTACGGAGTGGTTCTGCGCTGACCGTCTGAAACCGCACTACTCTTCCGGAGCACGGCGTTCCAGATCGCACGGAAGACCGATGGGGTGGGAATAGGTGAGTCGAGAGCCGCCGATCGGTCAGACTGGATCGAAGTGCCACCGCTGATTATCGCCACCCAGCCAACTCCACTGGATGACGTCAGCGCCGTCGTCAGTCGATGCCTCCAGCACGTCCGCGACGTATCCGCTGGCGTCGTTCTCGAGTCGATACGAGCCGTCGGCGGCCTGGATAAGATGCCAGCGCTGATCGGCGGCGGTCGCCCAGGCGCGTTGGACCAGCGTCGCACCCTCGCTCGTCGACCCGTCCGCCACCGACAACGCGTGTCCGGAGTGGCCGTTCTCCAGCCGGTAGGTCCCGTCGCCGTGTTCGATTAGCTCCCACTCCTGGCACGGATGCCCGGTATCCGACCACTGGTTGACGTTCTCTCCCTCGCTGGTGTCTGCATCCCCGACCTCCAGCAACAGCCCGCTGTTTTGGTTCGAGATTCGGTACGTTCCCGCAGAGAGCGTTCCGTCACCAGTATCGCCGCAGTGCGTGCCGCTGCCCGGTACCGGTGTGACCTCACTCGGCGTCCCGTCGCAGCCGATCACCGGCCACCCGTCTACCCAGTCGATCCGATCCATCATGAGCACGCGCCGCGGGACGCCGTCGATAAACTCCGGATCGTCCGCGTCGTACGCGTGATAGAGCAGCCATTCCGAGCCGTCGTCGTACGTCGTGATGTCCCCGTGGGCCGCACCCGGGAACCGATCGGTACCGGTGAGGACCGGCGTCCCTTGGTTGTGCTTGTCGTACTCCATCAGGTCGACGCCGTTCTGGTCGACGTACGGACCGAAGAACGACTCGGAGCGACCGACTTCGTACTCGTACGTGCTGCTGTGGCCTTCACAGCAGGTCCCCGTCGAAACGAACAGGTAATGATAGCCGTTGCGCTCGTGGTGAATCGTCCCCTCGTAGGCGTCGCCAGCGACCTGCGTGACCGTCGTCATATCGACGTCCCGCAGGTCGGGCGTAAGCTCCGCGACGTAGATCCCCTGAAAGCTCCCCCAGAAGAGGTACGGTGTCCCTTGATACTCGACGAAGTAGGCGTCGATGGTTCCGCCGCCCGTATCGCCGTCCCCGATGACCTGTCCGTGATCGGTAAACGGCTCCCTCGGCGTCTCGGACGTCGCGAGGCCGATACCGAACTCGCCGCTTTCCCACGGCCGCGGCTCGAGCGAGTAGAACATGATCCACTCGTCGTTGTAATAGTGGATGTCCGGGGCCCAGATCGAGCCATCGGTCCAACCGGGTCGCGTGTCGAACGCCTCGCCCTCGTAAGTCCAGTTCACCAGATCCGTCGAGGAGAGGATCGGAACGAGCAACTCGTCCTCGGTGTTCTCTCGATTCATGTTCGTTCCGTACGCCCACCACGTACCGTCGGCGGCGCGGTGGACTTCCGGATCCGGAAAATGCGGCTCGTACAGCGGGTTGTAGTAGTGGTCTCCGCCGTGATCGGCACTTCCCGATCCGCTAGCTCCGAGGATGCCCGCGGTGCCGATCGCTCCGGCGCCGAGTGTTCGTAGTACGCTGCGTCGATTCGGTTCATTGCAATCATGAGTCTCCGTCATGCGAATCGATATCGCACATTCAGACACTTATAGATTATATAACAATGCAATAATTTATTTAGTTCAGATAGTATTAAGAAATACAGAGTATATATTTTAAGGGATTCACCCTATTCGGAGAGATCGGCTCTCCAAACGAGCGCCAAGAGATTCTCCATCAGAGTGCAGTATTCTCATACAAAGAACAGAAGCGAGTAATATGCCACGGGGCATGTTACCTGCCATCAATCAATTTGAGTATACGACGATCAACGACGTGGTCGATCAAACGCTTCACAGTGCGCTAGAGGTGGAGGCAGCCCGAGCTTGACGAAGTCCGATTGCGATATTCAGTGAAAGCCGGTGCTCACCGTAATACGTACTGTTTTACAACCGTATTGGTGTAATGAATCGATGCCGATCAGTCGTTGTCTCACTAAGAGAGGGGGCGTGTCCGTGTTGACATTTTTATGCGCCCATATACGATGCGTTAAGATATTCTGAACAAGAACTCTGGAATATAGAACGCCATTCTCTATATGACCTGTATCGACACGATGAACGGAGAGGCAACCGGAAGATGGGTACGAGCGAGGGTAGCCAGGATGGACGAACTGACCCAACGAGGATCGTCGCGCGTGCTCGATCAAGTCGCATCGATCGATCCCGACCGACTGTGCTCGGACGACTAACTCGAGTCAGCCCATCGAAACGAGATGCACCGAGAATCGGCATGTTCATAGGTATTCGCCGACCCCCTACGGTAGGGTCGTCGAAGATCGGTGCACATCTCATCGTACTCGCGAACAACACGCAGTCGTAGCTCATCGAACCGATGTTCTGACGACCCAACTCGCTAACCGGGCTCATCGCTCGCTACCGAACGCGTCAAATCCAGTCCGGACAGATACCATCACGACGTCGCAACTCGCTCGCGGCACACTACCGACGCACACTAGCTGCCGGTTCGGACACGGATATTCACGCTTCGCTCAGTCGCTACGCTGCGTCACCATCGTCTCGTTCCGAGAGATGCTATCGACGGGCGGAAGTCGGGCCCAAACACTGGTCAATCGCTCTGAATACGACGATTGTCGTAGTAACACTTTAGTGATTGCCGATGTTTCCGCCGATATGGAGTACAAGTGCTCCCGATGTTCCCAATCGATCGTGCTCCGACAGCACCCCTCGAGTTGCCCGCACTGCGGACATCCGCCACGACGCGGTGCCGACTAGTGATTCGTCCATCTCGACATCGCGTATCTGACGGACGAAGCGCCAAGAACAGTACGGTGAGATTACCGGAGTCAGTAGTGTTCCCATTGCGTTCGTTCCAAACCGGCCGAACTGATCGATAACAGCCGATTTTCGGCGCCGCTGCGATGGCCACCGTTCGAGCCGCCGCTTCGACAACATCGAAGCGATATCCGTCTGCTCCATGGGTCGGAGAAAACGCTCGAGCGGGTCGAAGCAGCCGAATTCAGGCGAGGATAGCGACGAGGCTCCGCTGTCGCAGTCGTCTCGTGACATCCTGTCATGTGGCTTGTGAGTGGCGCCGTCTACTTTCGATTCGGGTAGATTTTGTAGAGCACGAGGTGACACCGCGCGAGTTGAGGCAATTGGGTATTTGTGAAACCATCATATATAAATACTAGACACATATCCGATGTGTCGGTGTCGAACGAGCACGGTCGACAGATCATAACTGATGCGGAAAGCTAATTCGTAGCCAGCGGGTGGAAGACGGCAAACTCACGTAGCGCTCGACAAAACCGTGATTCGACACACCGATCGGCCCTACTGGCAGTATACCGCTATTGATCTAAACTGAACGGTTTCCACCATACTTAGCTCTATTCGACTCAATTGACAATATATACCGTAACTGTTCTCAGTGTTTCATGATAAATACGACACCAGTGACGCCGCGTTCTCGCCAATTCAACTCCGCGGTTCAACGCTGTACTTCACGATCGCGACCACCGATTTCGATACGAAACGTGGGAATCAAAACGCTATCGAATGTTATTCTATAGAGGTAAAATGATACATATGATAGATTGGATATGATTTCAGGGACGTCGATCCATCAACTGCCGAGATGTGATCGTAAAGCTACGCGTACTGGTGGAATCAGTCGATCTAAATAACACAGCACAAGACCCACCGATATCTCGAGGAATGATTTGTAACTAAGTGCTTTGGATCTTATCTGTGGTATCTTCCAATATCTCTACAAAGGTGTGTTTCTATGCTGGCCCAAATGTTAGAATATTATGGGGACTACCTATCAGAAAAGGATCGGCTTTGATGGTTTAAGGAATGACAGTCGCCGTTTCGCTCCCCATCACGGCAAATCGTCATGATTATTTTTCTCGCCATAGCAGGGGTCGTATGGACGTCTACGGTATCATCGGGAGTCCCGTCGAGCACTCACTGTCGCCGCCGATGCACGAAGCCGCTTTTCGCGAGCGCGGAATCGACGCCAAGTACGTCACCTTCGAGGCCGATCCGGACCGGATCGAGGAGGCGTTCCGCGGCGCGGAAGCACTCGGGATCGACGGTCTGACCGTCACGCTACCGTTCAAACACGACGCCTTCGAATTCACCGAGCCGGACGAACAGATCCGCCGGGTCGGAGCGGTCAACACGATCGACTTCACCGAAAGCGGGCCCGTCGGGTACAACACCGACATGACCGGGACGCTCCGCGCCTTCGAGCATCACGACGTGGCCCTCGAGGGCACTCGTGCGGTCGTTGTCGGTGCCGGCGGCGCCGCCCGGGCGCTGGCCTTCGGATTCGAAGAAGCGGGCGCCACCGTACAGATCGCCAACCGGACGGCGTCCAAGGCTCGCGACCTCGCCGACGAGGTTCCGGAGGCGACCGGTCACGAACTCGAGGAACTCCCCGACCTGATGGCCGACGCCGACGTCGTCGCCAACGCAACCAGCGTCGGGCTGGAGTCCGACGAGTCGGTCGCGCCGGCCGACGCTTGGCACGGGGATCTCGTGGCCTTCGATGCGGTGTACAAGCCCCTCGAGACGCGGTTCCTGAAAGATGCGGCGGTCGCCGGCGCTCAGACGATCGACGGCGCCTGGATGCTGCTGTTCCAGGGCGTCGACGCCTTCGAGACGTGGACGGGCGAGGACGCGCCGGTCGAGACGATGAACGAGGCGCTTCGCAGTCACCTGTAACTCGCGCTCGGTCGACGACTGCGAACTGCGAACTGACCGGTCGAGCCCCTAATTTCGCTTTTTGCACTGGTCGCCGCAAAACGTGGCTCGTCGACAGACGGCAACTCGAGATCATCGTTTAGGCGCGTCAGCGATCGTCGCGACGGTGATCGCGAACAGACGCGAGTTTCTAACCTGCTCAGACGTCAGCGTCCGACTCGAGGACCCGCTTGCCGGCGATCAGGAACCAGCCCTGCCCGTAGAGGTTGATCGCCTGCGGAGCCTCCGGGCCACCGGGCATCGCCGCGTTGCGCTGGACCGCGCCGTCGGGGGTCACGACCGTCTTGGCCGCACCGATCGCGTCCTCGGCGACCTCGCGGTACTCCTCCTCGAGCAGGCCGCGATCGACGGCCTCGGTGAAGGCGTAGGCGTACTGGAGGGTCCCCGAGGTCTCCAGGTACATCGTGTCGTCGTCGATGAGATGGTGCCAGAAGCCGCTGGCGTCCTGGTACTCGGCCATGCTCAGGAGGTGGTCACGGACGAGTTCCTCGAGGCGATCTCGCTCGGGGTGGTCTTCGGGCACGTAGTCTAACGTGTCGAGGACGCCCGTGGCGAACCAGCCGTTGCCGCGCAGCCAGAGCGAGCCGTCGGGGTAGCTGTTCGGCGTCTCGCGCCAGATGTGCCGGTAAAGATCGGTCTGCGGGTCGCGGAGGTGCTTCGCGTGGACCAGAATCTGGTCGACGGCTTCGTCAATCGCTTCGGGCGTATCGGTGAGCTGGCCGTAGCGGGCCATGAACGGACACATCATGTAGATGGCGTCGACCCACAGTTCGATGTCGTCCATGTGGTGAGTGATTCCGCCGTCCGCGCTTCGGGGAGCATCCTCGTGGAGGTACTCGAACTGTCGCCGGCAGGCCTCGAGGTAGGAGTCGGGGCCGCCGTTCTCGTAGGCCTCGAGAGCGAGGACGGCGACCGCTCCGGCGTCCGGAATGGGGCGGAAGATGCGGTGTTCGTCCCACTCCGGGACGACGTCGATCGATCCGTAGGCCATCAGTCCGTCGCTCGACTGCGATCGGACGGCCCAGTCGATATACCGCTCGGCGATCTCGGTGTGTTCGTCGTCGTCCGTCGCCAGCAGGCCGCGGAGTACCATCGGTCGTTCACCCTGGATGAAATCCTCGAAATCGAGGTCGAGCGTGTACTCGGCGACGGTCGGGAGCAGTTCTGCTAACGATCGTTCCATGGACATACGGGGATATGTGACGGATTATCACTTAAGGTTATAGATGTCGATCAGTCAACGATCATCGAATCGATCCCTCATGTCGTTCAAACGTGAAGCGACACACTACACGCTGACGAGTAGAGTCTATTGGTGCTATTGTGCCTATTGTGCCTATTGCAGCTATTTATCCTACTGTACCGATTCTATCAATGGTTCAGATCGTTTCCTGAAAGATTTCAGCGGGAAAGCGTTCTCGAGCGCTCCACCACGTAATCGATCGAAGAGTCGGTCATCCCTACGACAGCGATGGTACGTGGCGGGCCGCGAGACCTCGAACGTGCTGATCCCCAGTGGCGAACGCGAGTTCACCCGCTGAGGCCACACGGAACTGCTCGAGCAGTTCCGGAGACCGTCACCCTCACTCCGGATCGGTGCCATCACCCTCCGTATGGGTTCGCTGACGGTCTATCGAATCACGACGATCGTCAGAGCAAACTTTGATGTAGTCGACCCGCGATGTGAACCAACGTTCGGGAGTCGGGAATATCGAACGACAACGGATCTCGCTGCCGAAAGAACGGCTATTGGCACCGTAAATCGATAGAACTGCAAGGCGATATTCGGTTAGGGGATCCGCGTCTTGGCACACGTCGTGATTTTATTACATTCGTACATGTGTAATGGTTCGTGAGCAGGGAACCACTCGTACTCGCCGGTCTCGACGTGATAAAGGGGTCACCAGCGGCGGCGTATGCGCGCTGGCGCGAACAGCGGGCGAGAACTCCGCACGTTCGGTCGTGGCGACCGCAACTCGAGGTGGCTGTCTCCCTCTTTTGTCAGCCGGAAGTGGCGGACGCCTTCACTGCTGAGGGGGTCACCGATCGCCTGCTCTCGCGCAACAAATTGCAGTCGGGGCCGGAGGATGTTCCCGTTCCTGAGGACGGAGAGCGAATCACGTTGTAGACAGAACGGCGGTCTGAACGATATTTCGGTAGAGTACCTTCGGTTGAATAGCGCTGCTACCTTCGCTACCAGCGTGACGCTCTAAACTGGACTTCCGGTCGTACTCGTCCAAGTGAAGTACCTGGCGAGTTCGGATAATCGTTCGGGAGTCGATCAAAAGGGGCTCGCTCGCCAGAAATCATGATTACAGCCTTGCTTCCCTTACTATCGTCTCAACTTCCAGGTCGCCATATTATGTATAGCACTATATGATTTATTTAGACGGGTTTTCTACCTTTAGCTCCTGGAACGCCCGATATCCCAGATATCGTCGAAATTAGAGCACACTCATGGTTAGTCGAATAATCACGCGTGGTACTGAGGTAGAGTATCAACGTCACGTACCCGATAACGTCACAGTAGGGAGCTTCAACGCCAGCGGAAACTGGCGTTAGCCTATTCAAGGGCTTACCGTCTCATCAAGTCTTGCTATCTTGTAGTAATTTGGGAGCAATCTGTTGGAGGGGATTCCACCCACACTACGCTTGCTTTGCTAGCTCTCGAGTCCGTTCGAGTCGGTCGATGATTTCCTCACGTGGCTCTCCATCCAACCGTCGGGCTGACGGAAGCCGCTCATGACGCCCTTGAGCGTAGGATCCTCCGATCGACGAGTGGCCGCTGTTTCCGAATGACCACGCGGCGAGTAAGTACACGGCCGTCGAGAAGGCCACAGTCGAACGATCTGAGCCCAGCAGCGATATCGGTGCGATCCTTCGGAAACGGACGATTGCTCCGCCGTCGATCACCAAGGAAGCCGACCGGCAAATCCGGAATCCACGAACGAGGCCGGTATCGAGGTCGACGGCGAGACAACACGACTGATCCCCGATGTCGCGTTGTTTGGTCGGCATGACACAATTACACCACAAGCACACTGTGTTCCATTCCCGAGATAGCGGCAGGAGCATCGGAGATAGTAGCAGTTAACCTGCCACCGCCCTCTGCTTTAGTTGATGTCTGATTCCGCCTCTCTCGACGAGAGCCCACCGTCGTTGCTTGGTCGACTCCTCTTTGGGAGTGGACTTGCAGCACTCGCACTCCGCAACTTGACGAATCTCGACGGAAGAATTGCCTATGCAGAGGCCAAAGACGTCCCTCTCGCAGACAAACTCGTCCCAACCTCGAGTGGTCTCCTCCTCGGAGGCAGCCTTGGCATCGGCCTCTGGAAACTACCCAAGCTGTCTACAGCCAGTATCGCCACGTTCTTTATCGGTGTAACTCCGGTTATGCACGATTTCTGGGCCGTCGACGAAGAGTCATATGACGAAGAACTCACCTCGTTCCTTCAGAATCTCGTGCTCCTCGGCGCTGCAATCGCTTTCTTCAAGCGAGCACAGCAAAACTAACAGCAAACGATTTCACCTGGAGTAACCCGTCTCGGGCATCACTCTATCATTTTACAGAAGACACTGAGATACACAAGCTGTCAGCGGTCATCCCTGTACCTCCGTCCCTGCCCGGAAGCTCGTGAGGTCGTCAATACGCTTTTCGGGTGCTTCGATTTCATGTCGCAACTCCTCAGCTTCTGTCCCCTCGTCGGAGGCAAGTCAATCCTTCATATCGTCGACGGCGATGGGCTACCGACCGAAGGCAAAATCGATACTCGCGGAATTGGGGTTCGGATTCAGCGGGAGTAGAACCACCTTCCGCTGTCCTTGAACAGGTCTAATTGCAGCGGAAACGTGGCGTGTGAGGTTGTAACCAAGACCTTGCAGCTCTACCCTACTCCATCAAGAGTTCGTCGTCTATATACTCGCAAATCGGTTCTAATACTTCATCCACCTCTTCCTCCGTTAACTTCTCCGTCAGCCGTAGGAGGTTGTTCTGGTGTCATGTTATTAGAACTCAACGACAGTGAGGTAAATCTTCGTGCTGTCCGTAGGGAGATTAATCGGCGAACGCTTCCTCGAGCCGGTCGCGCATAAACTCGCGTCGGTACTTCCGCCGCTCGGCTTCCGAGAGATAGTTTTTCAGGACCACGCTCGCGTCAGAACTTCCCTGGTCGCCAGCAATCGCATCGAGATTGTTCAGGAGGTCGTTCATCGCCTGATTGTACGTCGTATACCAGAACCGCCGCCCCATTTTCGACGTCGGCCAGTCCCCACGAACGCGGACCTCCGCTCGTTCGGCCAGCCGCTTGAACCGAGCCTGTACCGTCTCGCCGGTGATGTGGCCGCTCGAGGACTTTCGCGACGGGAAGAGGTAACCGTTCCAGTCACGATCGTCGCTTCCGAGTGCGTCGACGCGGTCGGCGAGTTCAGGAACACCGTAGATCAACGCGACCGTGCCCGGTCCGTTCTTCCGTTCGTCGAACGCGATGTGTGGGTCGTCGCTCTCAAGTACGAGCTGGGAGACGTGCAACGATGCAACCTCGCTCCGGCGTAGCCCCCACGCGCACAGCGCAAGTACGAGGAGTTCCTCGTCCGGGCTCTCGACAGCGTTGTACAGTTTTCCGACTTGGTCGCTCGAGAGTGCAGGGTTATCCTTCTCGTCGTCGAGTTCTCCCCGCCAGATATCGTCGTGGTCGACGTTCTTGGCCGGGTTGAACGGCGCCCCGTGGCGTGTCTCGAGGTGCTCATACCACTGCCGAATGTCGCTCAGATACCGGAGTTTCGATTCGGGACTCTCGAGTTCGTCGTCGAGTTCGTACAGGACGGTTTCGACACGCCGGAGTTCGTCGTACTCGTTCTCCTCGTCCATCACGCGGTCGGCGATCGCCGCCGTCCCGTGGACTGTCTCGTACAGCCGCACGTAGGTTGCGAGTCGGTAGCGTTTCGAGTCGGCGGTTGTCTCGGCACGCTTGCGCTTGACCCGTCGCAGGAACGCCTCGAGCGCGTCAACCGTGGTTTCGTCGTCGATACCCCACTGGTAGGTGTCATCATCAGGGTCTACGTAGCCGATGGTCGCAAGGAACTCGGTCAACGTCAGATCGTGGTGTTCGCGCAGCGCGTACGCGATACCACCGTAGCCGGCGTCGGCGACCTCTTGGTAGGTCGGCCGGTCGTCAAGATCGATGCCCTCGCGTTGGAGGTTGGGTTCGACCTCGGTGTTCCACGTCGTCTGGAGTTCCTCGAGGGACATCCGAGACCAGTTGATTTGCTCGCTACTCATCGTTTTACCCGCTCGAGAAAGGCGTTTCCTCCGGGTTGGTGGTATTCGAAGACGCTCATTTTCGTAGGTTCTGCCACAATTGACAGTCACATAAGGCTATTGTTTAGCCGTGTGTCGCTTGCAGGACACACGAGATAAATAATATTCCATCCATCTGACGCCGAGAGGGTATATATCGTATATCGCTATAGCAATCGGAAGTGCTTAGAAGGCAGGCACGTCAGAAATAATCGCTTGGATTTCTCATTCAACGGACTTTACTTCACAACCGCTTCTCGCAGACTGGCCGTTCAATACAAATGCGTACTGAGTGAATCATGTTTATCCGGGGAATGTTAAAGTCTCTATACATCATTGTCTCTATTATGGTGAATGCCACGGTCGGTCCCAGACGTGTCGCCCAAATTGCTGCTGGCTTGGCCAGTCTGGCCGGAGTGTATGGATTTCTCTATCTCATGGGCGCATTCGGTTCAGTCTCGTGTTCTCAGACAAGTGGTGGAACCGAAGGATGTGTAGCGGGCATCGACTATCTTGTTGGGAGTGCTGGTAGCAATGCATCTACGCTGTTCTTCTGGGCAGTTCTCCTCCTAAGCCTCGTCGCTATCGGCGGAATCGCTACATGGACCAACCACCGACGCATAACATGGGGAACTGCAATTGTTAGCGTAGGAATTTCCGTCTTCAGTATCTGGCTGGGATGGTTTTTCATGGTCTCGGCAGTGGGCTTATTGACTGCTGCGATAGCCCTCAGCGTTAGCGCACGGCGTGATAACGGCAATCATCCAGCACCTGCAACGGGATAAAACCGATTTCTTGGAATCTATTTTCCAGATAGTCATCTTTTGAAAAATCTGTAGACGGCTTCACCTGCATTTATCGGATGTTCTCCGTTCAGGGTCTCATCAAGATACATACTATTATATACGACGTTTCTCGTGCTATCAACTAGTGTCGGTTGCTCAACCTACTGACTCCCCATTCGACCACGACAGGTACTTCACGTTCACTATCAACGACGAGACCTACACCGGAAGTATTCACTTCCTCACCCACTACGCCGGGAACCGGACTTCGTGGAAGTCTTGCGGAATGCCTTCTTCCAAGATAAGACCTACGGCGACACCCGTGAGGATTGGCACCGGAACACCACGTCCATCTTTGCGTGGATGAAAGCCCATATGCTCCGACTTGCGTGGGACTGCCGCGAAGAATTCCTCCGCGCTACTTCCTCCACTCGTTCCCCAACATCTGCCGCGACTTCGGATTCCCCATCGACCACGACCGCGACACGAGTGGAACGCCGAGTCAGTCGCGGCTCTGGGAGATGTGGAACGAGGAGTTTACCGACGTACAGCGCGAGTTCGTGCGGACGGCCACCGAGGAAGCCCTCGCCTTCGCCCGCGAACAAGGCATCCCCGCACCCGACCCCGTGTTCCGCCCCGAGGAACGCGACATCACCTCAAAACGGAGTGAACAGCGGCTCGTTGCAGAGAAGACCAAAGAGGTCTGGCAACAGGCCAAACCGTTTGTCACGGACACGTTCTACCTGAAGCGGGCCGAGAACACCGTGGTTCACGAGAACGCGTTCTGGGAACAGCACGCGTACATGGGGATGCGAGAGAACATGTACGCCCAGAGCGGCCAGCACTCCTTCTACATCGACTCTCAGCGTGACCGCACACCGAGTGCATCGGACCACCGCTACCAGATAGGAAAACTCACTGTCGAGGATATGCGTTCGATGCTTCACGAGACTACACGGATGCTCATCGCCCGCGCTCGGCACAACTCCGAACTTGTCGGCAAACTCTGTCACCAAGGGCAACCCGTGGACGGGCAAAATCGAGCGCGACGATGATAACAACATCACGGAAGACTGGATTCTCGGCTACAAAGACGGTGAAGTGTACTATCAGTGGGCGACCATTCAGATTGTTGGATACGACATCCCGCTCGTGCTGGACGCCATTCCCGTCAAACGGGGGATGAAGCGGGCCGACATCGTGGACAGTCTGCTAGAGAACGCACTTGACCTCGTGGACGACATCGAACTTGTGATGATGGATAGAGAGTTCGACAGCGAGGGTGTGAAAGACTCGTGCGACAAGCACGGTGTGTACTATCTAAATGGCGCACGGAAACACGAGTCAGCGAAGGCGACGTGTACGCGACTCCGCCGTTCCGGGGAGACGGTTCACATCGAGGTGGAACCAGTCTCAAGCGGCCCGACTCGCAAGCGGATGTACCTCCCGTCCAGTGCTGACGATGATTTCGAAGCAGAGAACGAGAATGAGGGGGACAGAGATGAGGAGAGACTGGACATCCGCGAAGAGATGCGAGAAGACCTTGCTGACCTCGGTATCGAACTGGAGGAGGGGGATGCTCAGCACGGTTTCAGTGCCCTCACAGAGGAACTTCGAGAAGAGGAGGAGAACGAGCCGACCGTGGGAAGTAAGAAGGATGCACGGGAGTACGCGTTGTTCGAGACGAATCATCCCAGCGTGACGCTGAATGAGGGTGATAGCGAGGCCGAGCGCATCCATATGGTTGAGCGGATGGTTCGCCGCTACCGCCATCGCTGGGGCATCGAGAACGGCTACAAGCAAATCAAGACGTTCCGAGTCCGTACGACGAGCAAGCGCCACACGTATCGGTTCTTCAACTTCGTGTTCGCGTGCGTGCTGTACAACGTCTGGCGGCTGGTAGACTTGCTGGTGAAACTCGCAATCGAGGGCGAGAACACGACGTACGCACCGCGTGTGGACGCGAACCAGTTCCTGACGGTGGCGAAGAAATACTACGGTCTCGACCCGCCGGACTAACACCGTCGGTCGGTCAGATGTTCGCTGACCATTGAGCGGCGGCGCTGTTCTATGTACCTTATTTTCAGAAGAATTCTGGCTGTTTCTGAATCGCCTCCCTCAGCGTCTTCTCAGGGCGTTTTCGTATGGGCGTGGTATGTCGCAAGGAACCTCGGTTCAACCGATTATTTGGTCACATACCTGTCTTCTAGAAGTGCTGAAGGCAGGCATTTGCCTACATAATCGGTTGAAACGCTGTTCCTATCACTGCAATTCGATTGTACGAAAGGAACGTCAAGGAGAGATGCGGTCGCCATTTCAGGAATGGCCGGAAATCAGTCGAAAACAAACGGCACAGGACAGCTCCGCCGCTCAACCGTCAGCACACACAGGGTGATTCAGAGTTAGTCCGGTGGGTCGAGGCCGTAGTACTTCTTCGCCACCGTGAGGAACTGATTTGAATCCACACGCGGTGCGTACGTCGTGTTCTCGCCCTCGATTGCGAGTTTCACCAGCAAGTCATACACGAGGTTCCGTTCGCCGAACACAGCTCGGTTAAAGCGATTCGAGTGGGGAGAAGGTGACTGAAAACGCAATGAAAACGACTTCGAGTTCGTCTCGAGCGATGCGAACACAGGGAGACGTTCGAGTTAGGAATACGTGATGTTTAGTTCGATCACGTTCGTCGCACGTTCGAGCAACGAGGGAATCTCCTCCTCGAGTCGTTCGTCCTGAATCCGCGTCGTCGGTCCCGATATCGAGAGCGCTCCGAGGACGCGGCCAGTGTTGCTGCAGATCGGCGCCGCCGCACAGCGGAGCCCCTCGACGCGTTCCTCCCTATCGAAGGCGATGCCCCGCTCTCGGACGTCGGCGAGCGTTTCGCGTAATTCGTTGCGATCCGTGATCGTGTCGTCGGTGACCGCCGGCAGGCCGTGCCGGGTGACGATTTCGTCGACGCGCTCTTCCGGGAGGTGGGCGAGGATCGCTTTGCCGAGGGCCGTACAGTGGAGGTGAACGCGCGTTCCCACGTGGGCGTCTACCTGGACGGCATCGTCGCCGGCGACCCGGTAGATGTAGGTCCCGCGGCCGTGTTCCTCGACGAGGAGGTTCACCAGTTCGCCCTCTTCATCAGCGATCTTGTCCATCTCGGGGCGGGCGATGTCGTACAGATCGCGCCGATTCCGGGCGTGGGCGCCGAGTTCCAGAAACCGGATACCGACGTGGAACGTCGTCCCCCGTTTCACCACGTACCCCGCTTCCTCGAGCGTACTGAGGTAGTTGTGAACGTTGCTCTTCGGGAGATCGAGGTGGTCGGCGACCGCCGTCACGCCCGCGCCGTCGAGTTCCACGAGCGCCTCGAGGATGCGAAACGTCGTCCGCGTCGATTTGATGGGGTTCCTCGCTGTGGGAGACATTAGCTTGCTAGTATCGTTCATCACACAAAAACCTTGGTTCAAGACTGTGAAACGAAGGCCGTGACGAGTCGCTGTCCCGTCGCAATCTGAGGTAATTATATACGTTCTCGGCTGGCAGTGAGCGGTATGGTTGGACGCACGGCGTACGACTACAGCGGAGAGTCCGCCATCGTAACCGGGTCGACGAGCGGCATCGGGCGCGGAATCGCGACGGCGCTCGCCGAGGCGGACGCCGACATCGTCGTCAACTCTCGAACGGCGTCGGACGTCGACGAGACGGCGGCCGAACTGGACGAGCTCGGCGACGGCTCCATCGTCGGCGTGGCGGCGGATCTCTCGCGAACGGACGAGATCAACCGGTTGATCGACGAGGCGATCGACGCGTTCGGCGAAATCGGTATCCTCGTCAACAACGCCGCCGTCTGGCCAGAAGAAGCGTCGATGGTCGACGCACCCCTTGAGGACTGGGAGGCGACGATGCACGTGAACGTGCGCGCCCAGTACTACGCGTCGAAACTGGTCGCTCGACATATGATCGAGCGGGGCGTCGAGGGATCGATCGTCAACGTCACGAGCCAGACGGGCGACCGGCGGACCGGGGGACGCGGGCTGTACGGGACGTCCAAAACGGCGGTCAACGGACTCACATGGCGAATGGCCCACGAGTTGGCCAAAGAGGGCATCCGGATGAACGCCGTCTCGACCGACGCGACCGACTCGAGGCAACTTCGCCGCGAGGCCGGTCGAATCGCCGCCGATCGGTCCGGACAGACGACCGAGGACGTCCTCGAGGAGTGGGCAGCCGAGCGCCCGCTGGGCCGCCTCGGCCGGCCGGCGGACGTTGCCGACGCGGTGTTGTTCCTCTGCAGCGACGCCGCCACGTACGTCGTCGGCACGATCCTGCGGGTGAGCGGCGGCGGGAACCTACAGTAACGGATCCGACACCGTCGGGTTGCGATATCGGCGGCGATCCCCGAGAGCGGACGCACCCGGTGAGTTCGGGCGTCGGAGAGCGGGACTCGAGTTCGGGATTAGCGATCGGAACTCCAGTTGATCGCCGCGTTCGGAAGCCAGTAGTCAGGGAAGGGAATCAATCTAAGATCGCTCTCCGGAGACCATCAGCGAACGGAGTTCGTCCGCCGAGACGTCGTCGGTGCTCGTCACTGCCGCTATCGATCCCTGATAGAGTACGCCGATACGATCGGCGAGCCCGAAGATCTCCTCGAGGCTGTGGCTGACGATGATGATCGTCTTGCCGTTTCGCCGCAGGGTGCGAACCGTCTCCTGGACGAGTTCGGTGGCGTCGACCGAGAGCGCGCTCGTCGGCTCGTCGAGGATCACGACGTCCGGATCGAACGCGAGCGCGCGGGCGATGGCGATCAGTTGGCGTTCGCCGCCGGAGTGGTAGGCGACCTCCGCCCGGGGATCGATGTCCCGCTCGAGGTGCGTATCGACGATCGTCGCCGCCCGCTCGTAGGTCTCCTCCCAGTCGACCACAGAGAACGGACCGACGCCTTTTCGCGGGAAGTTACCCATGAAAATGTTCGTCGCCACATCGAGGTCGTCCATCAGCGCCAGGTCCTGATAGACGGTTTCGATGCCGGCCGCCCGGGCTTCGTCGGGACCGTCGAAGGCCACCGGGCGACCGTTGAGGGAGAGCGAACCCTGCGTCGGCCGGTGGACGCCACAGAGGAGGTTCATCAGCGTCGACTTGCCGGCGCCGTTGTCGCCGACGACGGCGAAGATCTCGTTCTCGCGAACGGACAGGCTAACGTCGTCAAGCGCGACGATTCGACCGAACACCTTCCGGACGTTCTCCGCGGCGATCTTCGGACCGGCGTCATCGGCGGTCGGGGCGTCGTCGGAGACGGTCGGCGCGTCGCTGCTCATGAGCTGACCCCCGCCGAAAGGACTCGTTCGCGGATGCTCTCTTTCGTGTTGTACAGTAGGATCGCGAACAGGAGGACGACTCCGTTGACGACTTCGATGAGCGTCGGATCGAACCCGCTGACGTTGAGCGCGGTCTCGACGAGGCTCAATAGCAATACGCCGCCGAGCGCGCCGAGCAGTTTGCCGCGACCGCCGAAGAGGCTGATCCCGCCGATGATGGCGGCGGCGAACGCGGAGAACACCATGTCGTCGGCGATATCGGGCGAGACGATCCCCGTGTAGCCGGTCAGCAGCCAGCCCGCGAGCGCACAGAAGAACCCGCTCAGCGTATAGACCGCGATGATCGTTCGATCGGTGCGGATCCCGACGGCGCGCGCGGCCTCCTCGTCGCTTCCGACCGCGTAGACGGCCTGTCCGAACGCCGTGTACCGGAAGACCACCGCCATGCACGCGAAGGACGCGAGCAGGATTCCGATAGCGACGTACTCGTTGCCCCCGGGCGCGACGTACCCCTCCGGAAGGTCCGAGATCGGTCGGGTCGTCAGGGCCAGCTTCCCGCCGCCGAAGATGATAAAGAACGCCAGCGTCTGCAGGAAGGGGTTCATTCCGAGCTTCGCGATCATGATCCCGTTCGTGGCGCCGATCGCGGAGCCGACCGCGAGGACGATCGCGACGCCGAGGACGGGGTTCGAGACGAGGCTCCACTCGGCGAGCACCATCGCGGTGAACACGGCGGAGAAGCCGGCGATGGCGCCGACCGAGAGATCGAAGTGGCCCGACAGCAGGCAGATGCTCTCGGCCAGCACGACGAGTCCGAGCGGCGCCGCCGCGAAGAGCATCAGTCTGAGTGCCATCGTGTTCGTAAAGACCCGCGGGACGGTCGCGAGTATCAGCAGCGAGATGACGGCCAGAATCGGCCAGATCATGTTCTCGAGCAACACCAGTACCGTTCGTTCGGGGATCCGTTCGAACTGCCGCGTAACGATGTTCGACGTACTCATAACACAGCGCTCGCTAGCTCCAGATATTCCCCCAGAGACCCGGGTTATCGACGTTTTCGGCGGTGACGGCGACGCCGGCGGTCAGGACGTGCGTGTGGCCGTCCCGTTCGGTGACCTCGGCGGGCGCCCAGATTGGATCCGACCAGAGTTCGGCGCCGTTGTGCTCGACGGGATCGAACGAGTAGTCGTCCTCGGTGACGGTCTCGCCCGGCTGCGGAAGCGCCTCGTCGCCGTCCTCGAGGTAGTCGAGCAACTGTTTGATCGCCAGCGGAATGTAGAAGTGAACCGGCTGATCGACGGTCGCATCGATGTAGCCGTCTTCGATCAACGGGTTCACGTCCGGACCGGCGTCCGGTTGCGTGTGGACGATGTGGTCGTCGTCGCCGGCGGGAGCAGCGAGATCCAACTGCTCGAGCGCGTTCTGGACGCCGATCCCGCAGGTCATGTTCGTCGCGTAGATCCCGTCCGGCGGATCGTTCGCACTCAGGTAGTCCGTCGTCGTCGACTGCGAATCGTCGATGCTCCAGTCGGTCTGGATCGTATCGACGACCTCGACGTGGTCCTGCTCGCCGATGTACTCGTCGAAGCCGTCGGTCCGCGCGTTCGACTGCTGGTTGAACGCGCCGCGGACGTGCAACACGGAGTACTCCTCCCGATCCGGGTACTGCTCCTCGAGCGCGTCGACCATCAGTTCGGCGCACGTCTCGCCCGCTTCGGCGTTGCCGAACGCGGTGAACGTTTTGATCGAGTCGGTCGTTCCCGGGTCGTTGACCGTGAAGACGGGGATGTCTTCCGCCGCGGCCTCGTCGATCGCGTCGTCGACCGCTTTGTCGAACGGCGCGGCGATGATCGCGTCGTAGCCCTCGGCGACGAACTGCCGGATGTCGGTCACCTGCTGGGCTGAATCCTGATCGTGGCTGACGACGTCGTACTCGATCCCCTCCTCCTGAGCGTACAGTTCGCCCGCCTCGTAGAACGCGGTCACCCAGTCACCCCCCACGAGATGCTGTGAAACCCCGACCCGGAGCGAGCCGTCACCGTCGCCGCCCGTACACCCGGCGACCCCGAGCGCACCGACGGTACCTGCGGTGATCAGGTACTGGCGTCTGCTAGTGATGGGCATGCTACTCGATACAGTCACACCGACCCAGATAAAACTTGGTATTACACACCTTGGTTGTTGTTACATTGGACTAAACGAAATGAGAGTGTCATCCTTACCGTCTTATTCATTCCCTAGGACGTGAGAAAATTTATTAATTGAGGTGTTGATGCTGCGTGTATCGGGAGAGATGATGACACACGAGGACCAGTCTGCGGACCGAGACGATGGGAGGGGCGCGAGTAGCGAGTACGAGGACGGAACGCCGAGGCGTCGGTTCCTCGCGACCGGCGGCACGCTCGCGATAGCGGCGGCGCTCGGAACCGAGTCGACGACCGCCCGGACGACATCGGAAACGACGGCTACCCGGGCGCCGGAAACGATGGACCAGTTCGAGGACGCCGTCGAGGAGACGGTCGCGCGCGCTCGAGCGGTGGTCGACGACGGCCCGTTCGATCCGGAGTGGGAGTCCCTCGCCGACGTGACGCAGGTCCCCGAGTGGTTCCGCGACGACAAGTTCGGCATCTTCTGTCACTGGGGGCCGTACTCGGTACCCGCGTACGCACACGAGTGGTACCCCCGCCAGATGTACAACACCGACAACGAGATCAACGACTACCACCGCGAGACGTACGGCAAACCGGACGAACACCCCTACCAGGAGTTCGTCCCCGAGTTCACCGCCGAGGCGTTCGACGCCAATGAGTGGGCGGCGCTCTTCGAACGGGCGGGGGCCAGATACGCCGGGCCGGTCGTCGAACACCATGACGGCTGGTCGCTCTGGGACTCCGACGTCACCCCCTGGAACGCCGCCGACACCGGGCCCGAGCGGGATCTAGCCGGCGAGCTCGAGTCGGCGATCCGGAAGCGGGAGATGCGGTTCGTGACGACGTTCCACCACTCGTACAACCTGATCGGCGAGGACGGCTACTTCTCGTTCGCCTACGAGAACTACCCGTCGGTCACCGAGGGCTACCCCGACCGCGTGCTGTACGGTAACCTGCCCGAGACGCTGCAGTTCGATACGTGGCTGGCGAAGCTCGTCGAGGTTGTTGGGGAGTACGACCCCGACTTCGTCTGGTTCGACTGGGGGCTCCCCGACGTTCCCGAGGAGTATCAACGGCGGTTCCTGGCATACTACCACAACGCGGCCGCAAAGCGTGGGAAGGAGGTCGTCACAACGAACAAGGAGGACGCGTTGCCCCTCGAGTCGAGCGTCGCTGACTTCGAACTCGGGCGGCCGCGTCACACCCAGGAGCAGGCGTGGAACGCCGAGTTCAAGGTCGCCGACGAGGGCGGGTGGGGGTATGTCGAGGACCGCACGTTCCACTCCCCGACGCGCCTGATTCACGTCCTGATCGACGTCGTCAGCAAGAACGGCCAACTACTGTTGAGCGTCGGACCGCGCGTCGACGGCACCATCGAACGCGAGGAACGCGAGCGACTGCTCGCGATCGGCGACTGGCTCGACGTCCACGGCGAAGCGATCTACGAGACCCGTCCGTGGGACGCGTTCGGCGAGGGACCGACCCGCCTCGAGGAGGGCGGCGAGTTCATCGAGGACGTCGAGTACGGCCCGGCTGACGTGCGGTACACCCGGTCGAAAGACGGGAGTACGGTGTACGCCATCGTCATGGGCTGGCCCGGCACCGGCGAATTCGTCCTCGAGGGGATGACCGTCGACCACCCCTCGGCGGCCCCCGGAACGCCGCCGGGCCACGGCGGCTCACCGCCGGGATGTACTGAGCCATCGGGCCGCGATCAGGGACCTCCCGGGAAGCGTCGGGGAACAGCGAGCAGTTCGATTCGGCTGCTCGGGCACGGACCGGTCCCGTTCGCCGTCTCGGCGGACGGCTGCCCGGTGATCGACGTGCCGGATCTCGCCGAGTCGGCGCGCCCGAGCGACGTCGCCGTCGCGTTCGCGCTCGAGGGGTTCGACCTCGAGCCCTCCGAGAACGCCCACCGATAAGCCCTCCAGAGCATGAAAACCGTCGATACGCACACCCACGCGTGGGGCGAGCCGACCGATGAACTCCCCTGGGCCGCAGACGTGTTGCCGCCTGGGTGGACAGGATCGTACACGCACCGCGACCTCGTCGCGGATATGGACGCCGCGGGCGTCGACGAGGCCGTCGTCGTCACGACGCCGCTGTACGGCCGCGGCGTGCGGGCCAACGAGTACACGATGCGATCGATCGAGGCCCACCCCGACCGCCTCTACGGCGTTGGCCTGCTCGAGTTCTTCCGGTCGGGCCCGGAAGCGATCGTCTCCGCCCTGAAACGCGTCACGGGCCACCCGCGGATGCTCGGCGTTCGCATGCACGCCGCCCACGAGTACGAGGTGATTCCGACGACCGTCGATCGCTGCGGTGACTGGATCCTCGACGAGCGCCTCGAGCCGGTCTGGCGGGCGGCCGGCGACCTCGAGACCTGCGTCTTCGTCTTCCCGAAGGCCCAGCAACTCGGGCACCTCGCGACGCTCGCCGACCGCTACCCGGAGACGACCGTCGTCGTCGATCACATGGCCTGGCCCGACGAGACCACGAGCCCCGACGAGGGGTCATGGACCGAGTTCGAGACGCTCGCCGAGTACGAGAACGTTTCCGTCAAGCTGAGTTCGCTGCCCCGATCGGCGACCGAGCCCTGGCCGTACGAGGATCTACACGGCTACGTGACGAACCTCGTCGAGTGGTTCGGTCCCGAACGGCTGCTGCTCGGCTCGGACTACCCCTGGATGGACGACTGGGCCGCCTACGACGACTGCCTCTCGTGGCTCGAGACGGTTGAGACCCTCTCGCGGCGCGATCGGGCGTTCATCTCGCACCGGACGTTCGAGCGCCTCCACGGCTGATCGGGGGCTACGATTCGAACGACCAGATCTCCTCCATGTAGGGGATCTGTTCGCCGGCGGCGGCGTCGGCGTCGACACCGTCGCGTTTGAACCGCGCCACGCGGCGCTCCCACGCCTCGACGGCCGGGTCGTTCGCCATCACCTCGTCGTAGGCGTCCACGTCCGGACACTCGAGGAAACAGACCACGATATCGTCGCGAACGAACAGCTGGAACGTCTCGACGCTAGCGCGCTCCATCGCCTCGGTGACGCCGTCCGGCACGTCGTCGTGGGCCTCGATGTACTCCGCCGTTCGATCCGGATCGATTCGCTGGACGTAGACCGCCCGCTCCAGTTCATCGGTCATACGAGACGTCTCGACGGCCACCGACACAAAGCTTTGCCAGCGTCGTGAGAGGACCGTCGGTCCTGCGGTCGGCACACCCGTTCTTCCGTCGCGGACGCGCAGTCGTCAGTCGGGCTTACCACGAGGTGACGCGGACGTCGCGAAGCGGACGGGGCAGCGGAATCTCGACCTGTCCGCCTGTGTGGTGTGAGAGGTAGAGGCCGATAATGATCTCGAGGCTGCGCGTCGCCTCCTCGCCCGTCGACCGGTTCGCCGCGCGTCCCTCGAGGACGTCGACGACGTGTGCGGCCGCGTTGCTGAACGCCCGTTCGTAGTCGTCCTCCCAGGTCCACGCGCCGTCGATGCCAGGTAGCGGCTCCTCGACGTGCTCGCCGTCCTCGAGTCGCCAGTAGCGCCACTCGCCGTCGTCGTTGTTCAGGTACAGTTTCCCCTCGCTGCCGATGAACTGGAGCGTCATCGACGAACTGTCACGAGGGATCGTACAATCGACGGTAACGAACGTGCTGTCGTCCATGACGACGAAGCCGCCGCCGCCGGCGTCGTCGACCTGCGTGCCGGCCTCGAGGCTCTTGACCGCCTCGTTCTCGCCGGTGATGTGCCCCGAAACGGTCTCGGCGCGAGCGTCGAGGAGGTAGACGAGCGTATCGAGCAGGTGCGTGGCGTTTCGAAGCAACTCCATCCGGAACTGCATCGTCACCGACTGGGGGTCGCCGAGAAGTCGCTCCTCCTGAACGAGCGTCCGAAGCCGCCGGAGCTTGTCGGTGAACCGAAACGAGTGGTTGACGACCAGTTCCGTCCCCGTCTCTGCACAAACGTCGACCATCTCGCGGGCGGCGGTGACGTCGGTCGCGATCGGTTTCTCACACCAGATCAGCTCGGGGTCCGCGGCCGATCGGGCGGCATCGACGACGTGCCGGTGATGGAGGGACGACGGCGTACAGACCGAGACGACGTCGAGCGACTCCGACTCGAGCATCGCCTCGTGGCCGACGTAGCGCCGGTCCGGATCGATCCCCCACGCCTCACCGAACCGCTCGAGTTTCGCCGCCTCGACGTCGGCGCCGGCGACGAGATCGATCTCGGCTTGCGCGTCGAAGCCGCCGGCGTGACTGGCCGTGATCTTCTCGCGGCCGATCCGCTCCTCGTCGTGCATCCCGAGAATCCCCATGCCGGCGATGCCGCCGGTTCCGATGATGCCTGCAGTGTACGTCATCGGGGATCACTCGTAGACGTGCAGGTCGCCGGTCCGATGCTCCTCAATGTACTCCCAGTCGTAATCGACGCCGAGGCCCGGCCCATCCGGGACTTCGACGCGGCCCTGCTCGTCGATCGTCTCGATCGAGGCGATCTCGCAGTCGAGGTTCCGGCTGGCGTCGCTGCCGCCCCAGCCGTGGATCTTGTTGATCTTGCTCCAGTGTTTCTCGCGCTCGAGCGGGTTCTCGCCGACGAGGTAGTCGGCGAACATGTTGATCTGGGCCGCGCCGGGCGAGTTCCCCCCGACGTACTCGCCGGTGAATCTGGCGTCCGTGTGGATTTTGATCCCGAACAGCTTCCGCCGCGTCGTCTCCCCGGGTTCGTAGACGAGATTGAAGCCGTTCCGATCGGTCCCGACATCCTCGAGCGGGTACTGAAACTCGCAGCTCTCGATTCGCGTTATCGTCGGCGCCATACGAGTCGTCCAACGACCAGCACCATAAATTTCCCTGAGGCGGCACGCTCACGGAAAGAATGGCGCAGTACGGAGTAGTGAACGTCCGTGTTACGTAGTGATGAACGACCCCACCCGCGGATTCGCGCGACCGAGACGAACGAACCGATTAACGCACGCGTTCGACCCGCAGAAACGCCGCTCGCAATCCGTTCGCCCCTCGGGATGCGAAGCGATTCCCAGTCCGAGAGCCGTTAACGCGGCCGGTGAGAGAGATCCGTGAACCCGGGCTATTCAACGATGATGAATGATAGTACGATCTAGTGTTAGGATCGAACGCGTCGCTCCGTCCGTGCGCTTCGCGACGCATGCCGAGTATCGGTACATCTGTTACAGCAGTATGGTTGTAATAGAACGCGAAAGGTTGCCAAAGTATGGACGAGGAACCGACGTGATTCCGTCGTCGCACCGACGAGCGACGAACCGGCGAGACGATTTCGTTCATCGATGATGAACGCCGTGTTTCACGGTTCGTTGACCGGCACTCGACGCGGCCGTATTCGGTTTCGTCGCCAGAAACGGGCCGAGGCTCGAGAATTTCGGGAGAAACGGATAGGGCGGGTGACAAGACGGGATAAGATAAGACGAGACGGGACGAAACGAGCCCTCGTCCCGTCGGCCGCGACGAGATCAGTTCGACGCTACTCCGCCCAGAAGGCGTCGTCCGGCGTCGACTCGAAGATCGCGCGGTCGAGAACGTCGATCCCCTTCTCGAGTCCCTCCCTGGCCGACGTGAGCGAGTCCTCGTGTTCGATCGAGAGCGCGCCGTCGTAGTCGACCAACCGGAGCGCGGAGACGACGTCCTTCCAGAAGTCCTCGCCGTGGCCGTAGCCGATCGACCGGAAGAGCCACGAGCGCTCGGATTCCTCGGTGTAGGGCGCCGTGTCGAGGACGCCCTTCTCGCGGGCGTTGTGGTCGTAGACCTTCGTGTCCTTGGCGTGGACGTGGTGGATCGCGTCGCGGTTTCCGAGCAGTCGGATCGCCTCGGTGACGGAAATTCCCTGCCAGAGCAGGTGCGACGGGTCAACGTTCGCGCCGATCCGGTCGTCGGTCAGTTCGCGCAGCCGGAGCAGCCCTCGGGGCTCGTAGACGAGCATGTTCGGGTGCATCTCGATCGCGACGTTCACGTCGTGATCGTCGGCGACGGCGGCCACCTCAGACCAGTAGGCCTCAGCGACGTCCCACTGGTACTCGTGGGCCTCCCGGTGTTCGGCCGGCCACGGGGCGGTGATCCAGTTCGGAACCTCGTCGGTCGGTCCGCCGGCCGGAAGCCCCGAGAACGTCGTCACGGTGTCGACGCCGAGTTGCGACGCGAGGCGGATCGCGCCGCGAAGTTCCCGGTCGGCCTCCCGCGAGCGGTCGTCGACGGGGTGAAGCGGATTGTTGTGAGTGGCGAGCGCCGAGATGTACAACCCGTGTTCCTCGAGGCGGTCCTGCAGTTCCGCTTGCGCGTCGGGATCGTCGAGGTACTCGTCCTGCGGGAGGTGGTCGTCGCCGACGAAGCCGCCGCAGGCCAGTTCGACTGCGTCGACGCCCTGCTCCGAGAGGTACGCGAACGCGTCCGCGAGCGATTCGTCCGAAATCGACGTCGTGAGGACTCCGATGTCCATACGAGACGGTCACCGGAGACGACCAAAGCTCTTGGGGAGGTAACAGAATGGTGACCGCGCGGACTTACTCCTTGAGCGCCCCCTGAGTGAGCCCGCTAACGATCCGTTCTTGGGCGATCATGACGAGTAGCGCCATCGGAATCACGCCGATGATGCTCGCGGCGGCCATCAGGTTGTACGCGACCTGCTGTGACCCCTGGAAGGCGAAGATCCCGTGGAGGACCGGCGACCAGCCCTCGACCGTCCCGTTCACCATGAGATACGAGAAGAAGAACTCGTTGTAGACGATGATGAACGAGAGGATGCCCGCCGTCGCCACGCCGGGCGCCGACAGCGGAACGATGACGCGGCGGAGGGCGCCGATTCGCGTCGACCCTTCGATGCGTGCGGCGTCCTCGAGACCGTCGGGAATCTGTCGGTAGAACGTCGTCAGCAGGAAGATTATCAGCGGCATGGTAATCGCGCTCAACGGCATGACGATCCCCCACGGCGTGTTGTAGAGCTCCGGGGACTCGAGCCCGATAAGCGTCACCTGGCCCGTGAACAGGCGAAAGAGGGGGATCAGGAAGGCAACCGGCGGGAAGTAGGAGATGACGAGGATCCCGAGCAGGAGCGGCGTCCGACCGGGGAAGTCGTAGCGGCCGAAGACGTAGCCGGCGATGCTGCCCACCGTCAGGACGATGATCGTCGACAGCGAGGCGATGATCACGCTGTTTAGCATGTAGAGGTGGAACGGCACGACCTCGAAGACCTCGAGGAACGCGCCGGGGTTGAACCCCTTCGGGACCACGCCCATATCGGCGATCGCCCGGTTCGGCGTGAGCGCGAGGACGACCAGCCAGTAGAACGGGAACAGCGAGACGGTGAGGAAGAACCCGATCCCGGCGTAGGTCAACCATCGGTAGACGGTGTCGGGATCGCGGATCGCTCGGTGGGCCGTGCGGTCGATCACGGACTCGGTATCGCTGGTGGCGTCGCTCATATTACATCTCACCCCGTTCGTGGCGCCGTAGCTGGGCCAGGTATCCCAGCAACAGGACGCCGATGACGGCGGCGATGATGAACGCGACCGCCGCCGCGGAGCCGTACCTGTTCCCGTTCCAGAGCCCGATGACGAGACAGCTGAGCGTCGGCACCGTGTTACACCCCGACGTCGCCTCGACAAGTCCGTACACCTTGAGTGCCCCGATCGTTCGGAACAGCAGCGCCACGAGGAGCGCCGGGAGCACGAGCGGGAACGTGATCGTCCGGAACTGCTGGAGTTTCGACGCGCCCGCGACGTCGGCGACGTCGTAGAGGCTCCGATCGATACTCTGCAGGCCCGCGAGGATGAGCAGCGCCATGAACGCCGACTGCTTCCAGACGTCGGCCAGGATGGCGATCAACAGCCCGTCTCGGCTGGTCGCGAGCGGCGTCGTCGAGATCAGCCCGAGTTCGTTGAGTGGACCGACAGCGAACCCGACCGACGGCTGGAACATGAGATAGAAGATCATCCCCTGAATGACGATCGGGACGGCCCACGGAAGGATCATCGCGACGCGCGCCCACCGTCGGCCGCGAAACTCCTTATTCAGGATCAGCGCCATCGCGAGCCCGAACACCGTTTCGACGGCGACCGCGCCGACCGTGAACAGCAGTGTCACCGGAACGGCGCTTGTGAAGGGGGTCTCGAGGCTGAAAAACGGCCGCTGGAGGTTCGCCTGACCGGTGAGAATGTCGACGTAGTTCCCCAGGCCGACGAACTCGCCGACCGGGTTCGTGGCCACGATGTTGTCCGCGTGCAGTGAGATGTTGGCCGTGTAGAGCAACGGCCAGATGGCCATCGTTCCGAGCAGCGCGAAGACGGGGAGCAACATCACGTAGACGAACTGCGTATCGCTCAGTCGCTCGATCCGGTCGAGCACCGCGAGGTCGAGACGATACCGGGATCGATCACCGGTGATCGTCGCTGAGCGGTCGTCCGTACTCATGATTCGAACGATTCCTCGAGGTCGGTCAGCCGCGAGGCGAGCTCCGACATCGCGTCCTCTACGCCGGTGTCGCCCATTAGCGCAGCGTTGGCCTCCTGGGCGACGGGATCCGACTGCTGGCTCCACACCGCCGTCGCCGGACGAGCCATCGTGTGATCGCCGGCGAACGAGAGCGGCTCGAGGTACCGACCCATGATCGACACGTCGGTCGCGTCCTCGAGGATGTCCGGGTTCGGCGGGATGTGACCGACAAGTTCGAAGTTCGCCCGCTGGAACTCCGGCGACGTCAGCGTCTCCAGAAACGCGAGGGCGTCGTCGAGCCGGTCCGTGTTCGGATTCACGCAGTAGTTCCAGCCGCCGAGGGCGCCGATCGAGCCGCCGGTGCCGGGGTACTCGCCTTCGCCCTCGGGGACGCCGTACGGCATCGGCATCACGCCCATGTCCTCGCCGAGCGCGTCGTCGGCGCCGTTGATGTTGATCGAGTACGGCCAGTTGCGCAGCGCGACGGCGTCGCCGTCGGTAAACGGCTGCATCGAGGGTGACAGTCCCCATTGGAATGCCTCCTCGGAGGTGATGCCACCGGCGAATTCGTCGAGCGTGTCCGGCGCGTCCGTTCCGTGGATGAACGTCCGCGCCATCCGAAGCGACTGGAGGACGGGCTCCTCGTCGATCGTCACGGGGCGATCGCCGATCGGCCCGTAGAGGTACTCCTCGGGGTTGCCGAAGTACGCCCCGCCCCACGAGGTGACGAACTCGTTGAACACGCAGCAGGCCAGTTGGATCTCGGAGGCGGCCTGCCAGTTGTAGCCGTACGCGACGTCCGCCTGCTCGTAGACGTCCTGCAGTTCGTGGGAGAACTGCTCCCACGACAGCGGATCGGTCCGGTACTGTTCCCAGTCGTACCCCGCGTCTTCGACCAGATCCTTCCGGTACTGGATCGTCGGGAAGTCGGGGTACAGCGGGACGCCGTAGAGTTCTCCGTCCGAGTCGGTCGTGGTGTTGACGCTCTGTTCGAAGTAGTCCTCGTGGACGGTATCGAGGACGTCCGACGGCAGCTCTCCCTCGAGGTTCTGGAGCTGCCCCCGGACGATAAACGGCAGCGTCCACCCGCTGTCGAACGCCAGCAGGTCCGGTTTCTCCTGTCTGGACGAGAGCCACTGGGAGTACTGGTTCTGCATCTCGTCGGTGGTCTGTCCGCCGCTGATCAGTTCCAGCTCGATGTCTTCGGAGAGGCCCGCGTCGTACAGCGCCTGCGTTATCTCGTCGCTGTTGTTCCGCCACTCGTTCGTGGCAGTGAGCTGGAGCGCGTCGTCGCTCCCCCCGCCATAACAGCCGGCGAGGCCGGCGGTGGCGGTCGCGCCCGCTGTGATTACGAACCGTCGTCGACGGAGCACACTGCCAGCGCTAGCAGCGTCCGTGCTGCGGCTGTCATGCATAATCACAACAACCGTAAGCAAGTATAAATATTTTTCCTCGAATAAGACCGTCGGCCAATTATCGTCGCCAGTGCGGTCGCTCGCGACCGATCAGCTTCCTCGGTGTGAACAGTTCCGCATCCATTCGGACCGGTAACGGCTCCAGTCTCCGTCCCGTAGGGACGCTCTGGTCTCGACCAGTTCAGTGATCGTCCAGGTCTCTCTCAGTCCATCGATATCTCTGGTCTCGCTCAGGTTGTCGGGGTCGGCTCCCGTTCCAGACCGTGGACGAGGGCGTTTCCGGACGCCGCGTCGAACAGGTGGATGCTGGACTGATCGAATGTGACCTCGATCACCTCGTCCTCCGCGAGTTCCGTCTCCGGACTGACGCTCATGAGCAGGGAGTCGCGTTCCGTGCGGCCCCGTTCCTCGACCGGCGAATCGGCCGCCGCCGGCCGGAGGTAGACGAACATCTTCTCCCCGATCGGTTCGATCACGTCGACGTCGGCGCGCACGGTGCCGACCGTCGCCGGAGCGCGGTGATCGTCGACAGGATAGATGTCTTCCGGCCGGACCCCGAGCGTGACGTCGGTCGACGCGTCCACGCCGGGCGCGTCGAGGGAGACGATCTCCGACTCGAAGCGGCCGTCCGCGACCGTCCCCTCGAGGAAGTTCATCGACGGCGAGCCGATGAAGCCGGCGACGAAGACGTTCGTCGGCTCCTCGTAGCACGTCAGGGGCGGCGCGATCTGCTGGAGTTCGCCGTCGTTGATGATCGCCACGCGGTCGGACATCGTCATCGCCTCCTCCTGATCGTGGGTGACGTAGATCGCCGTTACCCCCAGTTTGCGCTGAATGCGCTGGAGTTCCGTGCGCATATGTACCCGCAGCTTCGCGTCTAAGTTCGCCAGGGGCTCGTCCATGAGGAACACCTCGGGATCCCGGACGATGGCGCGACCGATGGCGACGCGCTGTCGCTGCCCGCCGGACAGTTCGCTCGGCATGCGGTCTAACATCCCCTCGAGTTTGAGGGTCTCGACGGCCTCGTCGACTCGCCGTTCGATGGCCTCGTCCTCGGCGCCCCGTATCCGGAGCCCGTAGCTCATGTTGTCGAAGACGTCCATGTGGGGGAACAGCGCGATGTTCTGGAAGACCATCGCGAGGTTCCGATCCTTCGGCGGGAGGTCGGTGACGTCGGTCCCGTCGATGTAGACGCTCCCCTCGGACTGCGTAGTCAGGCCACCGATCATCTCCAACGTTGTGGACTTGCCACAGCCGGAGGGGCCGACGAACGAGACGAACTCGCCGTCCTCAATGGTGATGTTCATGTCGTCGACCGCCGTGACGTCGCTGTACCGCTTGGTAACGTTTTCCAGGCGAACTGAACCCATACCACGAGTTCGTTTATCGAGTGTCCCCATAAAGATTAGCGTCCATCGACATGAACCGCGGATCGACTGCTGATCCGAATTACGTTCCACCGGCCCGAAGCGAGCAACTGTGGTCAACACGCTACTCGGCGTTCCGTCGTTCGATTTCTCTTTATTTCGCCATATGAGAATAAATATAATCGAGTATCTTTTTCAATATCATTACGGTACACTGAGGACGGAGTTGTCCGAAATGGTTAGCCAGCAACGCAGAGACGTACTCGCAGGTATCGGAGCGGGAACGGGGCTGTCCCTCGTCGGGGGCATCGCAACTGCCGAAATCGATGGAACCGACGACCGGGACGACGGGACGTCCGAGGTACCGTTCGACGACCGAATCGCCGACCTCCTCGAGCGACTCACGATCGACGAGAAGGCGTCGTTGCTCCACCAGTATCAGCCGCCGATTCCGAGCGCCGGACTGGACGCGTTCCGGACCGGGACGGAAGCGCTCCACGGCGTCGCGTGGCTGGGCGAGGCGACTGTCTTTCCGCAGGCGATTGGCCTCGGGAGCACGTGGGATCCGGACCTAGTCGAGCGCGTCGGCGACGCCGTCGGCGACGAAGTGCGCGGGAAACACAACGCAACGGACGGCGGCGTCGGCCTCAACATCTGGTCGCCGACGGTCGACCCCCTCCGCGACCCCCGCTGGGGCCGCAACGAGGAGGGGTACGCCGAAGATCCGCTGGTGAGCGGCGAGATCGCGACGGCCTACACGGACGGGTTGACCGGCGACCATCCGACGTACCTCAAGACGGCGCCGATACTCAAACACTACATCGGATACAACAACGAGACTGAGCGCACAACGACCAACGCCGAGTTGCCGCCGCGGCTCCTCCGCGAGTACTATCTTCCCTTCTTCCGGGATCCGATCGAATCCGGAACCGCGGCCGGCGTCATGGCCTCGTACAACCTCGTCAACGGTCGACCGATGACGGTCTCGCCGTTGCTGGACGGAGTTCGGGAGTGGGCGCCCGACGGCAACGCGATCATGAACGTCAGCGACGCCTGGGCGCCGGTGAATCTGACCGGCGACCAGGCGTACTTCGACTCGGATGCGGAAGCGCGCGCCGCCGCGGTACTCGCGGGACTCGACAGCTTCACCGAGTTCGGCGCCGATAACTCGACGACGACCGACGCGCTACTGGGTGCGATCGAGGACGGGCATCTCGACGAGACAGATCTCGACCGGGCCGCCGGCCACGTGCTGACGGTGCGCTCGCTGCTCGGGGAGTTCCTCGAGCCCTCGGAAGACCCCTACGCCGATCTCACCGAGGACGTCATCGGCCACGAGGACCACCGCGAACTCGCCTGCGAGGCGGCGCGAAAGGGGACCGTCCTGCTCGAGAACGGCGGTGACGGCGACGGCGTGCTCCCGCTCTCGACGGACGACACTGTCGCCGTCGTGGGGCCGCTCTCCGATCGGGTGTTCGAGGACTGGTACAGCGGTACGATGCCGTACCGGATCACCCTTCGCGAGGGACTGCGGGATCGATTCGGTCCCGGCCGGCTCCGCACCGACGTCGGCGCCGATCGGATCGCACTCAAAGAGCGCTCGTCCGGCGACTACGTGTCGGCCGGCGTCGGCAAGGGCGGCGGCGTCCTTGGGCTGCAGAGCACCGACGCGCCCAGCGTGCAGTTGTTCGAACGGATCCAGTGGACGGACGACGCCTGGACGCTCCGGGCGACGGCCAACGAGCGGTACGTGACCGTCGACGGGGACGAACTGGTCAACTCCTCAGACGGACCCGGGGGCTGGGAGGTGGTCGACGAGGCCTTCGAGTTCGTCGACGTCGGCGATGCAGTCGTCCTGTACCATCCCGGCAGCGACAGCTACGTGACCGTCGAGGAGGGAACGCTACGGGCCAGCGCCGACGCACAGGCGGACGCCGCCAGGTTCGACGTCGAAGTGCGAACCGACGGAATCGAAGCGGCGGTCGAGGCCGCGCGCGACGCCGACGCCGCGGTCATCGCGGTCGGCACGCACCCGCTGATGGGCGGCCGCGAGACACAGGATCGAGAGACGCTCGCCCTCCCGCACTCCCAGCGCGAACTCGTCGAGCGCGTCAGCGACGCCCAGCCGGATACCGCGGTCGTCCTGCAGAGCAGCTACCCGGTCCACCTCGAGGGCGTCGAGGACCGCGTGCCGTCGATCCTCTGGACCAGCCACGCCGGGCAGGAGACCGGGCGCGCGCTGACGGACGTGCTGGTCGGCGACGTCTCCCCCGGCGGCCGGCTGACCCAGACCTGGCCGCGCTCGGCCGATCGCCTCCCCGATATCACCGAGTACAACATCGCCGAGACGGGGATGACCTACCGCTACGGACAGGCGGACCCCCTGTACGCGTTCGGACACGGGCGCTCCTACAGCAGCTTCGAGTACGACGATCGCCGCATCTCGCCGACGGGGCCGCTCGAGCCCGGCGAGACGGCGACCGTCAGCGTTCAGGTCACCAACACCGGCTCGACGGCCGCCGACGAAGTCGTCCAGTTCTACACCCGCCAGCGCCAGTCCCGAACCGACCAGCCCGAGCGGGTGCTACGCGGGTTCGAGCGGATCCACCTCGAGCCCGGCGAGAGCGTGACCGTCGAGTTCTCGGTCGGGTACAACGAGTTCTCGTTCTGGGACGTCACGCGCCGGCAGCGGGTCGTCGAGCGGGCGACGCACTCGGTGCTCGTCGGCGCCGCGTCCGACGATATCCGGGAGCGCGGATCGATCCGCGTCGACGGCGAGACGATCCCGCCGCGGGACCTCTCCGCGACGACGCGGGCCGTCGACGCCGACGACTGGTCGTGGTCGGAGATCGAACTCCTCGACCGGTCGCGTTCTGCGGGGACGGTCGTCGGCATGACCGACGGCTCGTGGCTCTCGTTCGCGGACGTCGACCTGCGGAGCAAGCCGACTAAAGCGACCGTCTCGGTCGCCAGAGCGGACGAGGGCGAGGCGACGCTACAACTACGCCGGGGCTCGCCGTCTGGACCGCTGCTCGGTCGGACGGGGGTCCCCTCGACGGGTGGCGTCTACGAGTACGCTGAGCGGACGCTGTCGCTGGAGCACGCCAACGGGAACAACAGGGACCTCTACGTCGTGGTTCGCGGCGGCGACGTCCGCGTGCACACGATCCAACTCGAGTGATCGGAGCGCGGAGCGTTCGTCTCGAGTGATCCCGTAGCAGACTCGCCTCGATCGGCCGGAAAACTGGACGGTCACTTCGAGCGACCCGAGGACGAGACGTTCACCTCGAGCGGTCGCGGAGCGGAGCGTTCGGCCTCGAGTCGCCCTCTCGCACCGGTACATTCAAGGAGACCGTCATCAGACGTCTCTGACGTGACCTGTCGAGTGATACAGCTCGGGACGGGAAACCAGGGCGAAGCCTGGTGTCGGGAGTTCCTCCCGCCGAACGTCGAAGACGGGACCGTCGAGGTCGTCGCGGCCGTCGACGTGAACGAGGGGGCGCTGACGAACGCAGTCGAGGCGCTTCCGCTCTCAGAGGCCGAGTGCTATACGGACGCCGAGACGGCGATGGCGGAACACGGGCGCGACGCGGACGCCGTGGCGCTCGTCGTCCCGCCCGGCGCTCGAACGGAACTCGTCTCGCTCGCGATCGATCACGACCTCGAGATACTCACGGAGAAGCCGATCGCCGCGTCGATGGACGACACCGTCGAGATCGTCGAACTGGTCGAAGAGAGCGACACGAAGCTGGGCGTCACGATGAGCCACCGGTTTCGGCGGGACGTTACCTCGCTCCGGCGGCGGCTTCGATCGGGCGAGGACGGCCCCGTCGATTACCTGTACTGTCGGTACGCGGTCAACGCCCGGTCCCGCGGGAGCTGGGCCGGCGAACGGCTGTACGACATCGAGGAACAGCCGCTGCTCGTCGACGGCGCGATCCACCACCTCGATCTGCTGGCAGATCTGGCCGGCGGGCGCGCCGAAACGGTGTTCTGTCGCTCATGGAACCCGGAGTACTCCGACTTCGCGGGCGATCCGAACGCGATCGTGCAACTGGGCATGGACAATGGGACGACGATCGTCTACGAAGGACTGAACACGGCCGCGACCAGTTTCAACGGCTGGTGGGCGGAACGCATCCGGGCGAACTGTCGGGACGCCTCGCTGGTCCTCGACGACGGCGAACTCCGTCGGTTCCCCTACGAGCGGTCTGCGGAGAACTGTCTCGGCCACACATCGCTCGAGGCGGGCGAGCCGATCACCCTCGAGAGCGGGAAGAAGTGGGGGAACGCCCTGCTCGTCGAGCGGTTCGCCGAGTGGTGTGCCGGCGGCGAGCCGATGGAGACGAACGCCCGCGCGAACCTCCGGTCGATGGCGATCGTCTTCGCCGCCATCGAGAGCGCCGAGACCGGCGAGGCGGTCGAGGTACGGGAGTTCCTGTCCGAGCAGATCGATTCTGACTCGCCGCTCGCGGAGCAACGGTAATCGCGACGAACCGGGATCGGTCGGCATCGAGAACCGAAATCGATCTCGAGCGCGAAAAACGAAGGAGCGGCGTCTCAGTCGCCTGCCGGCACCACCGTGATCGGGCCGAGCGGCCCGTCGTGCAGTCCGCCGCCGCCACCGCCGTCGTACACCCGGATCGCGATCGCGTTCTCGCCGCCGAACGCGACGGTCGACGGGTCGACGGTGTACCGTCGCGGTTCGCTCCACGCGGTCTCGAACCCGTCTTCGGGGAACGTGCCGGTCTGTCCGATCTTCTCGCCGTTGAGGAACGTCTCGTCGACGTCGTCGATCGCGCCGAGTGGGAGCTCGAGGGCGTAGCCGGCCCAGCTTTCGGGAACGTCGAACGTCGTCCGGTACCAGCCGAAGACATCGTTTTCGGTGTACTCGGAGTGGGCCTCCCAGGTCGCCGGCACGTTGACGACCTCCCAGTCGCCGTCGTCGTACTCCGGCTCGGCCCACGCGGGGTCGTCCCCCTCGCGGAACCGCCACTCGCCCTCGAGCGAGAGCTGGGGAGCGGTAAACAGGAGCGGCGGTTCGTCACCGACGCGCACCTCGAACACGCCGGTTTCGGGCACGTCGTGCTCGAACGAGACGGTCGTCTTCTCGCCGGGAGCGAGGTCGACCGTTCGGCTCGCGACCACCTCGTCGTTGACGGTCAGCGGGACGTCGATCCGCTCCGGTTGCGCGTCCGCGTTCCTGACGACCGCGGACGCGGTGATCGTCCCCTCGTCCGCGTCGTGTTCGGCCTCGAATCCGCCGACGGGGCTCGTCGAGGCGAACGCGTACGGGAGGCGCCGGCGCGAGAGCTCCATCGGCGACGGATCGTCCGCCGTCCGGGGGCGGAATCCGACGACGAACTCGAAGGGGCCGTCGGGGACGACGCGGTGCTCCGGGCTCGGTTGGACGGGGGTGCCGCCGACGCCGGTCACGGCGTGGTCGACGTTGAACAGCACGCCGTCGCGCTCCTCGAGTTGGTAGTCGAACAGCGCCCGATCGAGGTTCGCCACGCCGTGGGCGCTGACGTTGACCGTCGGCCGACCGAACGCGGCGAGTCCGGCGCCGTCCGCCGCCGAGAGCGTCGCCCACCTGACGTCCGTTTTGTTGCCGTACTCCTGGGGCCGGACGTAGGGGACGTACTGCTCGGAGACGGCGCCGGCGTAGGTGCCGATCTCCGTGCCGTTATTGCGGTCCGGGTAGGTCTCTACCGGTCCGTTCCCGTGCCACGAGAACTCCGAGAACGCGTCGGGCACCTCGAGTTGGACGCCGACGCGCGGGAGCCAGTTCGTGATCCCTTCGCGAAGGGCGTCGTTCGGTTCCGCGCGCACGCCGAGTAGCACGTCGCCTGTCCCGAAGACGTGATACAGATACGTCGTTTCGAAGCCGGCGTCGGCGTCGGGCGCGGAAACCAGCGTCGTAATCTCGACGCGGGTGACGCCGTCGGCGATATCGGAGATCTCGAACGATTCGACCGCGTGTTCGAGCCGGTCGAGACCGAGTTCGTACCACTCCTCGACCTCCGCCGTCCCCCAGTCGACCATCTCGTTCGAGATGGGCGTCCGCCAGACATTCAACAGCGGCCCGCGAGCGAGGAACTCGCGGCCGTCCGCCTCGAGGGAGCGAAGCGTCCCGCGATCCGCGTCGAAGGTGTACTCGAAATTCGGTCCGTCGATCGCCGTTTGAACGTTGTCTGTCATGTGCTCGTCCGTGGTCGTCGGTGTGAATTCGTTCGAAACCGCTGTCCGTCAGTCCGCGCCGCATCGATCTGACGCCGGCTGGGTCGCGGGCGGTCGGTCGCGTCGACGGCGCTCCCGGTCATCGGCTCACCGAGGTGCTCGGCATCGAGTCAATTCGCTCGAGCGGCGGTTCCGGGACGTCGAAGGGGACCGCGAACTGTTCGAAGGCCACCTCGTGGCCGGCGTCGGCCCACTTGGTATCCTCGGCAAGCGCGACGCTGATGGTCAGCCAGTACTCCGCACCCGGCTCGAGATCGGGCTCATCGAACGGGACGGTCGCGTCCCGCGTCGCTCCCGGTTCGACCTCGAGCGACAGGACGCCGTCCTGTAGCACCGTCTCGCCGTCGGTCAGCTCCCAGATCGTTTCGAGGGCCGAGAGGGGCGTGAAGTGGAACCGATTGTGGATCTCGACGACGCCCGCGGCCGGATCGACCGGGTCGATTCCGACGGGCTGGTGGGCCTTTTTCAGTTCCCACAGCTCCGGCTGCGGGGTGCGGTCGGCGAAGATCGTTCCGTTGATACAGAAGGGGCTCACGCCGTACGAGCGGAACGTTCCCTCGTCGCGGAACTCCTCGAACGCGAGGTCGAGGATCGCATCGTCGGCGGCGCGGTCGGACGCGAGTTCCGCGGGCGAGAGCGCGCGGTCGTAGATGCGGACCGAATCGAAGACGGCGTTGGACAGCCAGCCCTCGTAGCCGTCGGTGTGCAGCGTCGCGTTTCGCCCGACGTTGACGGGCTGGCGGGCATGTCCGATATCGCCGTCGTGCTCGGTCGTCTCGAGCAGTTCGCCGTCGACGTACAGCTGCAGTTCGGCGCCGGTGTGGACGCCCGCGACGTGGTGCCAGGAGCCGGTCCAGTCGTCCGGCACCGGCGCGCTGACGGTGATCCACTCCTCGTCGGGATCGTAGACGAACCACTCCAGCGTCTCCTCGTCGGCCATCTGGAGGGCGTATTGGGTGTCGCCCTTCGTGACGTACGGATCCGCGCCGGTCCAGGGCTCCCGCGGCTTGATGACGGCCTCCACGGTGAGCCCAGGCTCGGTGACGTCGAGACTCGGGTCCCTGTAGAGTTCCACCCAGTCGTCGAGTCCGGAGAGGGCGAGCGCGCTCCCGCGGTCGGTCTCGACGATCGAAGGGTTGCCGTGGAGGGCCCCGTCGTTCCCGGTGCCGCTCTCGTCGGGCGTGATCGTCAGGTCCTCGTACAACGTCTGGTCGACCCAGTCCCAGATGAAGCCGCCCTGAAGCTGGTCGCGCTCGTGAATCGTCTCCCAGAACGGCTCCATGAGCCCCAAGCTGTTGCCCATTGCGTGGCTGTACTCGCCCATGATCACCGGTCGGTCCTCGTCCTCGTCGAGCGCGAAGCCCTCGAGTTCGTCGGGGCTGATGTACCGCGGGCCGATGATCGGCGCGAACGGGGCGACGCCGCCGTTGTTGGCCTGGTGATAGAGAAAGCGCGTGTCGTCGACGTCGGTCGCGTAGTCGGCCATCTCGACGTGGGCGGGGCCGAGACCGGCTTCGTTACCGGTGCTCCACGTGAAGATCGACGGGTGGTTCTTGTCGCGCTGAACCATGCTGCGGAACCGATCCATGAACGACGGATCGAACTCGGGGTGTTCGTTGACGAGTTCCTCGTTCTGGTGGGTCTCGGCGTTGACCTCGTCTTGTACGTAGAAGCCGTACTCGTCGGCCAGTGCGGCGAACTTGGGATCGTTCGGGTAGTGTGAGGTGCGGATCGCGTTGACGTTGGATCGCTTCAGCAACTCGAGGTCCTCGCGGATCCGCTCGGTCGTCATCGTCCGGCCGCTCACGGGGTCGTGTTCGTGGCGATTGACGCCCCTGAACTCGACGGGCGCGCCGTTGACGCGGACCTGTCCGTCGACGATCTCGTACTCGCGAAACCCCACGCGCTCGAGTTGGGCCTCGAGCGGCCGGTTCGAGCCGGACGGAACAAGTTCGAGCCCGAGCCGGTAGAGGTGGGGGTGTTCCGCGGACCACTTGTGCGGGTCCGAGACGTGGGCCTCGAGCGTGACGCCGACACTGTCGCCGGCTGGGACGTCGGCGTCCTCCTCGACCGTCGTCACGTGATCGCCGTCCGGATCGAACAGCTGCGCGCGGAGAGCGTACGAGCCGGACGTACCGTTTCCGTTCGCTCTTCCGTGTCTCTTCCCGTTTTCGCCCCCACCGTTTTTCCCTCTTCCGCGCCCGTCCCCGTCTGCATCCGCCGTCGAGAGGTCGGCGACTTCGGCGTCTACTGTAAGCGTCGCGTCCTCGTAGCTCTCGTCTAACTCGGTGCGAACGGCGTAGTCGCGGAGGTGAACCTGCGGCGTCGAGTACAGGTACGCGTCCCGGTAGATACCCGCGAAGTGCCACATGTCCTGGTTCTCGAGGTAGGTGCCATCAGACCACCGGTACACCTGTACGGCGACCGTGTTTTTGCCGGGCTCGAGGGCATCGGTGACGTCGAACTCGGCCGGCGTCATCGAGCCCTGATCGTAGCCGACGTACCGGCCGTTCACCCAGACGAAGGCGGCGGACTTGACCCCCTCGAACCGGAGGAACGTCCGTCGGTCGTTCGTCCAGTTCCCCGGCACCGTCACCGTCCGGCGGTAGGTCCCGACCGGGTTGATGGTGTCGGGTACTTCGGGCGGCTCGTAGGGAGTCATCGGTACCGGAACGTTCCGATACATGGCGTGGCCGTAGCCCTCCGTCTGCCAGACCGACGGGACGTCGATCCGGTCCCAGTCGTCGACCGCGTCGAAGTCGTCCGGCGCGCCGTCGGGCGTGAGCGACCAGACGAACTCCCACTCGCCCTCGAGCGATCGGACGAACGGCGACCGATCCCGTCGCTCGCTCGGCGACGCACACCGTCGGTCCCCAGCGAGGGCCGCCTCGACGGACGGATACGGGATCGTCGGGACGTGCGGTTCGGTCTGGTTTTCCGCGACCGTCGCCGGATTCTCAAGGTACGCCTCGAGATCGAGATCGCCCGGCGATCGATCGGGTATCGGGTCGTCCGTTCGACCGCCGGCCGCGAGGCCGGGGAGGAGGGTGACGGCCCCCGAGGCCAGCAACACGTTCCGTCGGGAGATCGGTACTGTACCATCGACTGCACTCCGCCGTGAATCGGGTTGTTCGCTTCCCATTCGGAATGATAGATAATGATAACGTTAATAATAAATGTTCGTACCGGGATGATATATTATATATCGTGGCGGAAAGACAGTCATCCCCTCCGTTTGGGGCCGTCTCACCGATAGAATCGGACGGGGGCGGCGAGGCGCGAACGCCGTGCGAACTCGATCGCCGCCGACGTCGTCGACGATCCCGACCTGTTGTGATAGCAACAGTAAAGGGATCGGACCGACTTCGTCTGTGTATGCAGTTCGAGGCACTCCGATCGGAACCGGACGGTCCGCGCATTCGAACCGACGAGGGGTTGTTGAAGCTCCAAATCATCGACGACGCCGTCGTCAGGGTTGTCGCGACGGACGGCGACTCGATCACCGAGCCGTCGACCGAGAGCCCGATGATCGTCGAGCAACCCGCAACCGACGTCGACTGGTCAGTGACCGACGGCGAGGCGACGGTCACGCTCGAGACCGACACGCTCCGGGTCGACCTCGCAAAGGACACCTGCGCGCTCACGTGGCGTGACGCCGACGGCGAGTTGCTGGTCCGGGAGCCCCGCGACGGCGGGAAGGAACGCTGCCCCGTCGACGTCGCCGAACTGGCCGGCGAGAACGCCGCGACGCCGGTAGAGACGCTCGAGCGCGAGGCGTACTCGACGAAGCTGTCCCTCGAGTTCGCCGCGGACGAGGCGATCTACGGGCTCGGCCAGCACGACGACGGCATCGCGAACTACCGCGGACGCGATCAGCACCTCTACCAGCACAACACGAAGGTGGCGATGCCCGTGTTCGTCTCTACGCGCGGGTACGGGTTCCTGTTCGACAGTTACTCGCTATCGACGTTCCACGACGACCGCCACGGCACGTACGTCTGGTCGGAGTGCGTGGACGAACTCGATTTCTATTTCGTCTACGGACCGGAACTCGACGACGTCGTCTCCGGCGTTCGCCGGCTGACGGGTGACGCGACGATGCTCCCGAAGTGGTCCTACGGCTACGTACAGTCGAAAGAGCGCTATACGAGTCAGGACGAACTCCTCGAGGTTGTCGACGAGTACCGCGACCGGGAGATTCCGCTCGACTGCATCGTCCAGGACTGGCAGTACTGGCCCGATTCGACGGCGGACGACCCCGATTTCGAGTCGTGGGGCGGCCCGGAAGGCGACTGGGGACGCTGGGGCCAGAAGTCGTTCGAACCGTCGCGATTCCCCGATCCCGACGCGCTGACCGACGAACTGCACGAACGTAACGTGCGCCTGATGCTCTCCATCTGGCCGAACATGATCACCGGCGAGGACCACGAGGAGATGGCCGCGGCGGGCCACCTGCTCGACGACGGCGACCTCTCGGCGCCCGACAACGAAGTCCACTACTACGACGTCTTCTCCGAGGACGCGCGGGACCTGTACTGGAACCAGGCCGAGGAAGGGCTGTTCTCCCACGGCGTCGACGCCTGGTGGGCCGACTCGACGGAGCCGTACAACCCCAACTGGGGGCTCGAGGACCCCCTCGAGCCCGAACAACGCCTCGAGTTGATTGCGAGCGACTACAAGCGGGTCTTCGATCCAGCCTACACCAACGCCTACTCGCTCTACCAGGCGAAAGGACTCTACAAGGGACAGCGGTCGACGACCGAGGAAAAACGGGTACTCAACCTCACGCGGAGCGGGTATCCGGGCCAGCAGCGCTACGGCGCGGTCACCTGGTCAGGCGATATCGAGGCGACGTGGGACCGCTTCGAGAGACAGATCGCCGACGGGCTGCAGTTCACCGTCACCGGGAACCCGAAGTGGACCCTCGACATCGGCGCCTTTTTCGTCGAAGACAACACCGACGATGAGTTCTACGCGAACGGCGACTTCGACGCGGGCCACGAGGACCTCGGCTATCGGGAGCTCTACACGCGCTGGTTCCAGTTCGGCACTTTCCTGCCGCTGTTTCGCTCGCACGGAACGAACACGCCCCGCGAGATGTGGCGCTTCGGCGAACCCGGCGATCGAACCTACGACACGCTCGTGAAATTCGACGAACTGCGCTACCGATTGCTTCCGTACATCTACTCGCTGGCGGGATGGGAAACCCGCGACGAGTACACGATGTTCCGCCACCTCGCGTTCGAGTTCCGCGAGGACGACCGCGTCCACGAGATCGTCGACCAGTTCATGTTCGGCCCGGCGTTGCTGGTCTGTCCGGTCACCGAACCGATGTACTACGGCCCCGGCTCGACGCCCCTCGAGGGACGGGCAAAAGCCCGCGAGGTCTACCTCCCCGACGGCGCGGCGTGGTACGACTTCTGGACGGGCGAGCGTTACGAGGGCGGGCAGACGATCCTCGCCGACGCGCCCCTCGAGAAGCTTCCGCTGTTCGTCCGCGCGGGGAGCGTCGTCCCGATGGGCCCAGTCGTCCAACACACCGAGGAACGGCCCGACGCCCCGTGGACACTGCGCGTCTACCCCGGCCGCGACGGCTCGTTCGAGCTCTACGAGGATGCCGGCGACGGATACGCGTACGAGGACGGGGAGTACGCGGTGACGCCGATCGCGTGGGACGATCCTGCCGGGGAACTCGCGATCGGCGACCGCGAGGGCTGGTTCCCCGAACTGACCGAAACGCGGGAGTTCCGGATCGTCCCCGTCGAGCGGGGCGTCGGCACCGGTGTCGACGAGGCCGAGTCGCAGACGACGGTGACCTACGACGGGAGCGAAACGACGGTCGACGTCGGCCGTTAGTAGGCCGCGTCCGCTAGTCGACGATTCTCGGCGCGTTCCGCGACTGCGAACTGCGCCGGCTCTCGAGCGACGCCGACGGCGCGTGATGGATCGTGCGGCGAGCGGGAGCGCCGACCGCGACGTGAATCACAGCGCTCTCACTCGACGCTACTTTCGTTCGGTACCAGCGAGGACGGAGTCCGAACCACCGACCCGCGTATCGAAGCGAAGGGATAGCCGGCGGTAGTAATGGGTTAACACACCATAATCCGAGTTTCATCCCCCGGGAGAGTTTAACACACCACAACCCGAGTTGCATCTCCCGGGAGAGTAGTCGTCAGCAGCTGGTAGAGGTGCCCTAACTGCTGCATTCGAATAAAGCGTTCATTACCAGACTGCGGTCGGCGCTGTCAGGTCGAAATATAGCACAGTACTGCGCTCTCCTCGGATAGCGACCAACGCGACACTGAGACAGGGGACGGATCGACAGCGGCGAATCCTGTCGTCTCCGAGCCGACGCTGAATCGCGCTCGGCTCATTCGCGGTTTTCGAAGGGGTCGATGCTCGGTCGCGCATTGACGACGCCGCGATGTAGCCCCAGGAGAGGAGCACGAACAGCACCAGTTCCAGCGAGTACGTCAGTACGACGGGTAGTACATCCCGACGCCGGCGGCGACGAGTCCGAACCGTTTCACCGATCCCACGTTCGATGCGTTCAGTCCGGCGGCGATCGAGACGGTGCCGACGGTCGCAACGCTGGCGACGAGCAGGATGTGGCCGAGACTCCCCTGTGCGAGCAGCGTGCCGTCGAACACGAAGACAGACGGGATGATGAATCCCACAAAAGTCAGTTTCAATCCCTCTATACCTGTTGTAAGCCAGTTCGACGAGGCAATCACCGCGGCCGTATAGCGGGCGAGTCCGACCGGCAGCGTGATCGTCTCGAGGATGGCGAAGTAGACGGACTACGCTTTCTCGAGTTGGGCGATCACGCCAGAAACAATCGCGGTTCTTCAAAACTGAGAGGCCGGAGGTCGATCAGCTGGCGCGGAAGACGGGCGAACTCGTCTACCTCTCGGTCGAGAAGAACGGCACCGGCGTCATTGTCTACGAGGCGGAGGGCGAACGGGCCGTCTCCCTGGATACGTTCGTCGGTCGCCGGGCGCCGATGCACTGTAGGCCCTCGGGCAAGCGATGCTCGCCAACATGTCCTGGGAGCGCGTCGCGGAGATCATCGCCGAGAAGGGGCTCCCCGCGGTCACCGAGGAGACAATCACCGACGAAGAACGGTTCTTCCGACACCTCGAGACAGCGCGGGAGGACGGCTACGCGACCATTCGCGGCGAGCGGGTGCCCGAACTCGGCTCGATTGCGGTTCCCGTCAAGAAGAACGGTACCGTGTTCGGCGCCGTGAGTGTCTGCTGTCCGATGTCCCGAGCGAGCGACGAGCGGTTCGAAGAGGAACTATCCAAGCACGTTCTCGAGGCCGCAAACCGGATCACGCTCGATTTGAAGTACAGCTGAGCGGCAGATACGATATTGTCGTACGGTCGGTTCCGGCTCCCGCGTTCGCGGTTTCAGATCTCCTTCCGGCGATTCGTTGCCGACGACGATCCGGTTCCACGGGCGACGGAAGATGTGCGGTCGACTCGAACGTGGGCCGCAGATACTGACGTCGACGCGATCGGGAGCAGAGAACGAGGCAGATCGACGTCTGGCTTCGACCTCGATTACACGAGTACTTCTGTAAACAATTCGCTGAGAAGACCCACTAATCGCTCCTACGAAGTTTCTAACAGTAGTGCTTCCGCAATTCCCTCTCAAGTCTGCGTGTAGTTTTACGCGCCGAACGATCGTCCGGCTACCTCGCCCGACGGACCCGCCGCTGTCGGCCGCATATGGTAATAGCGTACACAACGTCCTCCCGAACAGTGAATCGAGACCGATCGAATGCGCCGATTCTCGGCGTGTCCGGCGTCGCGTTTATTAGAGCGCGTCGGACGAGTTCGCCAGCCGGTCCGAGTTAGCGCTCGACACTGCCGTCTTCACGACCGATTACGAGCATACGCTCGCGCTTGCCGACCGGATCGATGCGGGTGCGGTCCGCATCAACGGCGCGCCGTCCCATGGACTCAGCGATATCCCTTTCGGCGGGAACAAGGATTCGGGTATCGGCCGAGAAGGGCTCGACGCTTCGATACACGCGATGATGCGGACGAAGAGCATTGTGCTGTCGTCGAATCGGTACCGACTCTCGCTCTCCGAAGGCAATCCGAACGCGCGGTCGGCGACGCGAGTCGACGCCGTGCACGAGTCGGCAATACGATTAGCAGTTCAGTTCAGTTCAGTTCAGGCGTGGGAATCCGGCGGTATCAGGTACGCTGCGTACTGACACTCCTCGCAGTTCAACACGTTCGAGAGCAGGAACTCATGCCACGAGATTCCTTTCCGGAGACTCCCGCCACAGCGCGGACACCGAGTGGGGTTTTCGGGCGCCATTTTTCATCTACGAAGGTAGACTACGTTCCCGTATATAAGAGTGGTGCTTGATAACACACCACAAGAAGGCGAGAGAGCGAGCGGAGCGGGACCGAGTTCGACTATCGGCCGTGCAGTTTCGGGAGAAAGGGTCGATTCGTTTTCGCGAGAAGTCGTGTCAGACGCGTGCAACGGAAACTCCCGATGGAATCCGGGACAGCCGTTAACGGGGACGAACGGACCGATCAGCAGTAGCGGTCAGCTAGCCGGCACTCTCGCATAGATAGACATTATATAACGTTATGAATTTGTTCATGATTGTATTGGGTATTGGAAGATGGTCAAATCCATCATCGATTTAAAAATTTCCGAAGGACCCCGTTTCGACGGCAGGGAACACGGTATCGGAGCGGCTACCGTCGCAAAGACAAGAAATCGGATTTCCGGTCTCAGCAGCTATCCAGGTTCAACACCTCTTTTCTATCCACAGGTATAGCTGCGGGCACCCACCGTGCTCAGAGAGGAGAATGTTCGAACGGACACCGATTCGAATATCGGCTGGAGTCCTCGAAAAGGGTAACGAAGAGACCGCTATACGGAGCGTTTCCGTTGGATCGACCGATACTCCGCGCCGAACTGGATCCGATCGTTCCTCGAGAGTTCGATATCGTTTGCCGCAAGCAGCTCAAGCATTCGCTCGATATCGCATCCGTACCACATTGCGAGGACGCGGACGTTCTTCTGTGCGTAATCGTAGTTGCGCGTAAGGACCCGCGGATTCAACGGATCGACCGTGATCGACGTCATTGTCTCTCTAATTGGTATAGAGTGACATAAATCTAGGGAGGTGGAGACGCCGGTTCGTTGGCGACGATCGGTTGCCCGGTCGCGATGGCTGACAAATCCCGAGAGGAGGATACGATTTGCGACGCTTCTCACCGGAGAAGTTCAGTTCAGTTCATCGCTACGGTGTTCCGCGTTTCCTGAGAGAGACCAATCGGAAGTAACACATTGCCGTGAGAATAGCGTTCAACGGGTTATATCCATATAATGAAAAGTAATATTCTGAGAGTGGTTCAAAATAGTATTCAGTAGTAGTGGTAACAGTCGAATAGCAGGGATCGTGATATCGACTCAATTAGATATTATGGATCCGATTCCCCAGCACGCTCGTGTATCGGAGGTATCGCTCTTCCGCTGATCGGTCGAGGCAAAGTGAGCAATTATCCCGAGACTATCGCCCGGTAATACGATCGTATGAACCGGCACCCAATAATTCCCAGCCCGTTCAGTTCTAGTACAACACAAATACCTAACTTGTATATAATGTAGAATTGTCGTCTCTAGAGGGTCGTTTCGATCGGCGCGTTTCGCCCGAATAGGTCACGAACGTGATAGATGCGATCGGCGTCGTATCGATACGGCGCCGACACACGACACGACGAAATAGCCACCTCGAGATCCCGTGTGACTTCCGTGGCAGAAAAGTACTCGAGATCGTGACGAATCGGTAAACCTACCGTCCTGGACGGAAGAGAGTCGATAATGCGACTCGCACGGATCGAAACGTCCGACGGACCGGTTGCCGGAGAGTACGAAGACGGCTACGTGCACGCCGACGAAACGTACGAAGTCGGCGTCGACGGGGAACTGCTGCCGCCCTGTGACCCCTCGGCGCTGTACTGCGTCGGCCGCAACTACGCGGAGACGCTCGACCAGATGGACTACGAACGACCGGAGGAGCCCGACTTCTTCATCAAACCGCCCGCCTCCCTGTTGGGCCACGAGGAGCCGATTTCCTATCCGGAGTTCACGAACGAACTAACCTACGCCGGCGAGCTCGCGGCTGTCATCGACGAACCCTGCCACGACCTCTCGGAAGACGAAGTTCCGGAGGTCGTCCGCGGATACACGATCATGAACGACGTGGACGCGCTGGATCAGCAGGGCCGGACCGCGCGAAAGGCGTTCGACGGCTCCGGCCCCCTCGGCCCGTGGATCGAAACCGACGTCGACCCGACTGGCATCGACATGTGGACGGACGTAAACGACGAGCGGCGACAGGACGCGAACACGGAGCTCATGCTGTTCGATCCGTACGAAGTCGTCTCGTTCCTCTCGAAGCGATTCACGTTCCGTCCGGGCGATGTCATCGCCTTCGGCAGTCCCGCGAACCCCGGACTCATCGAGCCCGGCGACACCGTCGAGATCACCTACGAGAACGTCGGAACGCTGCGCAATTCGGTCGTCAGCGCCGAAGAATAGTCCCAGCGTCGCGGCCCGATTTCTTCGAGATCGAACCGACTCGAGACGCCGCGGTGACTCGCGACGCTCGAGGACGGACCCCGTCACGCGTCGCTGTTCGAGAACGATTGTTCGTCGGTGATTCCTCGAGTCGGGCCCGCGAAAGAACGGCGCGAGACGGCTAGAAGAGTCCCGGGAAGATGAGGTAGCTAAACAGAGTGGCGACGATCCCGACCCCGACCGCGTAGTAGATGAGTGGGATCAGGTTCAGTCGCATGACTCGCCCCTCGCTGCCGACGAGGCCGACGGTCGCCAGCGCGGCCACAACGTTGTGGATCGCCACGAGGTTCCCGATGGCGCCGCCGACGGCCTGTGCGCCGACGATGACCTGCGTCGGCAGTCCAAGCTGGGAGGCAGCCTCGAACTGGAACCCGCCGAAGGTGATGTTCGAAACCGTGTTCGAACCGGCCATCGCGGCGCCGAGCGCACCGATGAGCGCGGCGATGAACGGGTAGGCGGGGCCGACGGCGGTGGCGGTCGCCTCGGCGAGGACGAAGATCATGCTCTCGGTCCCGTCGGCGTGTGCGCCGGACTGGAGCATCACCTGCACCATCGCGATGACGAACACGAGCGCGATCAGCGGAGCGATGAGTTTCTGTCCCGCTTCGCTCCAGGCGTTTTTGACCTCCGTGCCAGACATCCCGTAGAGGGGAATCGCGATCAGCGCGCAGACGAACAGCCAGAAGCCGGGCACGTACACCCAGTCGATACCGCCGCTGAGACCGGTTCCGAGGATGTCGTTCCACTGCGTGCCGAACTGTTGGAGGACGGACGGGAGCGGTTCGACCACCCGCGTGACAACGAGCAGGACGACCAGCAGAATGTACGGCGCCCAGGCGCGGAGCAGCGACATGTCGGTTCTGACGACGCCGCCGTCGGCGGCGGTCGCGTCGCCGGCGCCGCCGCCCACGCCGGGTGCGTTGGCCTGTCCGGGTTCGATCGTTCCGACCCAGTGGGCCGGCCACTCCTCGCGGTCCGGGAAGTCCCACTCCTCGTCGGGCACGAAGTAGCCCGCCTTCAGGGTGCCGACGACGATCGCGCCGCCGACCATCGCGCCCATCAGGCTCGGGAACTCGGCGCTGACCTGCGCCGCCAGCCAGTAGGGAACGACGAACGCGATTCCGGAGAACAGACACAGCGGCGCGACCTCCCAGGCCGGCTCCAGGCTGCGTTCGTCCGTGTCACCGAAGAAGTAGACGACCATCCCGACCGCGAACAGCGGCATGACGAACCCGATTAGGGAGTGATAGGTCGCGGCCCAGACGGCGACCTGAAGCGAGAACTCCTGGACGGTGAATCCGCCCTCCGTAATCGCCGTGCTCGTGGCTTCGGTGGACCCGAGCGGATCCTGGATCCCGATGACGATCGGTGTGCCGACCGCGCCGTACGTGACAGCGAGGATATGACCGACCAGTCCGGCTATCACAGCCGCCAGCGCCGGGAACCCGAGCGCCAACAGGAGCGGCGCGACGACCGCCGCAGGCGTCCCGAAGCCGGCCGCGCCCTCGATGAACGCCGCCAGGAAGAAGCCGATCAGGACGATCTGCACCCGTCGATCGTCGCTGATCGTCGCGAACCCGCGGTTGATCCGATCGAAGGCCCCGGCCTGCATCAGCGTATACAGGAGCAACAACGCGCCGAAGACGATCCAGAGGATCTGTATCGCCGTCATCACCCCGACCGCGGAGGCGGCGAAGAGATACTCACCCGGCATGTCCCAGACGAAGTAGCCGACGATCAGCGCGGCGACGTACGCAATCGGCATCGCGCGCGTCGCCGGCCACAGCAGCCCCACGAGCAACACGCCCGCGAGCAGGAGCGGCGTCGCCGCCAGCGCGAGTTCAACCGCACTAGCCATCCGAATCACCCCCGGCGGAGCGTCCGAGCAACGGTGCTTCGACGACTACCCTACTGCCATCATTGGTGGAGCATGGCATGGGTGGTAAACTGTTCAGATAGCATTTATAATTGTCGACTATTATCATATTATGGACCGTCGTTGACGGCAGAAACCGGCGACAGACGTTGAATTCCCGATTGTCTAGTTCATCAACTGAATAGTATAATGAACGTCTCTGATTGGTTAGCTTCGGAGCGATACCAGTCGAATTGGGTCTCGAGCGGGCGAAAAACAGCTTTATACTAGCAATTCGACCCTCGGAACGACAACCTCGGGCGGAAAGCGTACTCCGATCGAAACGCATTCGACTAACGTTCCCATCGAAGCGGTACCGGCGCCGAGTACCTGCGCCGAAAACGAGGGGAACAATGAAATAGCCGGGCTCGGTCATTTCGGGTATGACAGTCGACGTACAGACGACCCGGGAACGGTTCGAGGAGTCGCTCGCCGAGCTCGAGGTGCCGGTGACCCGAACGGAGCCGACGGCCCTCGAGTCCGTGCTCGAGGAGATCGTTCGCGAGCCGGTAATCGGAACGCCCCTCGAGTTCGAGGTGGTCTCGCTGCCCGACTGGATCGACGACGCGCCGACGCCGGCGACGCTCGAGGCGGCGACGACGAGCGTCACGTCGGCCTCGCTGGGCATCGCCGACTACGGGAGCGTCGTCCTACCCGCGCGGACGGACGGAAGCGAACAGGTCAGTCTCTTCCCGGAACTGCACGTGCCGATCCTCCGGAAGTCGGACCTCGTTCCGGACATGCCAACGGCGATCGATCGCCTCGGGCCCGTGCTTCGAGACGGGGGCAGCGCGATCCTCGCGACGGGGCCCAGCGCGACGGCCGACATGGGAGCGCTCGTCCGCGGCGCGCACGGCCCGAAAGCGGTCCACGTCGTCCTGCTCGAGGACGGTGAGACCAATGAGTGACGCCGACAGCCGCCGTTCGAAGGCGGCCCACATCCGCCGCCTGCTCGAGACGGAGGGCGACGCGGTCGAGGAGAACACTATCGGGTTCAATCAGGGACGGTACGAGTCGGTGGCCGACCTCGAGGATTACGAGGAGCTCAAGTCCGAGGCGCGGGCGATCAAGGAGGACGCCATCGAGCGGCTGCCGGAGCTGATCGACGAACTGACCGCGACCGTCGAGGAAAACGGCGGGACCGTCTACCTCGCCGACGATGCCGCCGACGCCAACCGCTACATTCGGGAGTTCGCAGGCGAGAAGGACGCCGACCGGCTCGTCAAATCGAAGTCGATGACCACGGAGGAGCTCGAGGTCAACGAGGCCCTCGAAGCCGACGGCGTCGACGTCGTCGAGACCGACCTCGGCGAGTGGGTGTTACAGGTGGCCGACGAGGCGCCGTCGCACATCGTCGCGCCCGCGATCCACCGGTCCGAGGCGGACATCGCCCGGCTGTTCAACGAGCGGTTCGACCCGGAGGAGCCCCTCGAGACCGCCGCGGAGCTGACCGCGTTCGCCCGCGAGCGGCTGGGCGGGCTCATCCGCGAGGCGGACGTCGGGATGACTGGTGCGAACTTCATCACCGCCGACTCGGGGACGATCGCGCTCGTCACGAGCGAGGGCAATGCCCGCAAGTCGGCCGTCGTTCCGGACACCCACGTCGCGGTGGCGGGCGTCGAGAAGATCGTCCCGAGCGTCGAGGATCTGGCCCCCTTCATCGAACTGATCGGGCGCTCGGGAACCGGTCAGGATATCACCTCCTACATCTCGCTGCTGACGCCGCCGGTCGAGTCGCCGGTCGTCGACGTCGACGAGCCCGACGTCGCGTTCGCCGACCGCGACGACGACCGCGAGTTCCACCTCGTGTTGATTGACAACGGTCGCATGGCCATGCGCGAGGACGACCAGCTGCGGGAGACGCTGTACTGCATCCGGTGTTCGGCCTGCGCCAACTCCTGTGCGAACTTCCAGTCCGTCGGCGGCCACGCATTCGGCGGCGAAACCTACTCCGGGGGAATCGCGACCGGCTGGGAGGCCGGCGTCCACGGCTACGACAGCGCCGCCGAGTTCAACGACTTCTGTACGGGCTGTTCGCGCTGCGTCAACCAGTGCCCGGTGGAGATCGACATCCCGTGGATCAACACCGTCGTCCGCGACCGGCTCAACCGCGGGGGCGACGAGGGACAGTTCGAGTTCCTCGTCGAGGGACTCACCCCCGACGAGGAGCCGGGCGGGATCGACCTGCAGAAGCGACTGTTCGGCAACTACGAGACGCTCGCGAAGCTCGGGAGCGCGACCGCACCCGTCTCCAACTGGCTCGCTTCCGCCGGACCGGCACGGACGGTCCTCGAGCGAGTCGCCGGCGTCGACAGCCGACGCGAGCTACCGGAATTCGAGCGCGAAACGCTTCGGGACTGGTACGAGAGTCGCGGGCCGCGGGTCGACGCGGCCGATGCTGATCGGGAGGCCGTCCTCTATCCCGACACCTACACGAACCACGTCGACGTCGACCGCGGCAAGGCGGCGGTCCGGGTCCTCGAGGCGCTCGACGTTCGCGTTCGGATCCCTGAGGTACCCGAGAGCGGCCGCGCACCGCTCTCGCAGGGGATGATCGACACCGCGGACGAGCGCGCCAGCCGGGTCTACGCCGCCCTCGCCGAACACATCGACGCAGGCCGAGACGTGGTCGTCGTCGAGCCGTCGGACCTCGCGATGTTCCGCCGGGAGTACGAGAAGCTGCTGCCCGAAGCGTCGTTCGAACGGCTGCGCGATGGCAGCTACGAGGCCCTCGAGTACATCTACGGACTGCTCGAGAACGGCGCCGACGCCGACGCGCTCGGCGGCGCCGACGCCGAAATCGCCTACCACTCCCACTGCCAGCAGCGGACCCTCGGCCTCGAGCCGTACACGACGACGGTCCTCGAGAAAGCGGGTTACGATGTCCTCGAGAGCGACGTCGAGTGCTGCGGGATGGCCGGCAGCTTCGGCTACAAGACGGAGTACTACGAGCTGAGCATCGACGTCGGCGACCGCCTTCGCGAGCAGTTCACGGCCCCCGAGGCGCGGGATCGAATCGTCGCCGCGAGCGGCACCTCCTGTGAGGACCAGCTCGGCTCGCTGCTCGAGCGCGACGCCGTCCACCCAGTGGAGCTACTCGATCCGCGGCAGCGAATCGGCCGCTGACCACTGCTACCACCGGTTTTTCTTTCGGCCGTCTCGCGAGAGAACCGCGATAGCAGTTGGTTCGCGGCTCAGTCGCCGAACCGCGGAGACGACTACGATCCCGTGAGCAGGTCGTTCACCTTCTCGATCGGGTGCGGCGGCTTCTCGTCTCGCGTTTCTTGGTCGCCGATCTGACTCCGGCAGGACGCGCCGGGTGCGACCGGCGTCCCGTCGCTCTCGTCGAGTTTCTCGTAGAGCCGCTCGCCGATGGCCTTCGAGAGGTCGTAGTGTTCGGCCTCGTAGCCGAACGAGCCAGCCATTCCACAGCAGGTGGAGTCGATCGGATCGACCGCGTAGCCGGCCCGCCGGAGGACGCCGACCGCGTGGTGGTCCTTGCCGGTGGCCTTCTGGTGGCAGTGGCCGTGGTACGCGAGCGTCTCGTCGGTCTCGTCGAGGGGCAACCGCTCGAGGAGCCGGTACGTGTCCATGTACTCGCTGATGCCGTAGGCGTGTTGGGAGACGGTTTCGGCCTGCAGCGTGCTCACCAGATCGCCGTATTCGTCCTGAAAGACCACTGCGTCGGACGGTTCGACCGTGACGATGTCGTACCCGTTCTCAATATAGTCGGAGAAGAGGTCGATATTTGCCTGGGCGCGCTCCTCGGCGGCGTCGAGCATGCCGACCGAGAACGCCGCACGGCCGCTCGGCGCGACGTCCTCGGGGATCTCGACGTGGACGCCGGCCGATTCGAGCACGCGCACGGCGGCTTTCCCGGGCCGGGTGTAGTTGTAGTTCGTGTAGGTGTCGGGGAAGAGCACCACCTTGCGTTCGGCGGTTTCCGGGCTCACCCGCGGGCCGCGCTCGGCGAACCACTCCTGGAGGGACTCGCGCTCGAAGGAGGGCAGCATCCGCTCGGGCGCGATGCCGGCGACCTTCTCCATCACGAGTCGACTGCCCGGGAGCTGTTTTCCGGCGTTGGCCAGCGGCGCGAGCGCGCTCCCGAGCTTCGAGACCGTGTCGATATTACCGAACAGCCGCTCGCGGAGCCCGATCCCCTCCCGTTCGTGGTACTGGTGTTTGGTCTCGGCCTTGAGTTTCGCTAGATCGACCCCGGTCGGGCAGTCGCTCTTACAGCCCTTGCAGCCGACACAGAGGTCGAGCACCTCCTCCTGGAAGCGCTCGGAGTACATCTCTTCCTCGTCGATCTCGCCGGAGATCGCCGATCGGAGCATGTTCGCCCGGCCGCGGGTCGTCGCGATTTCGTCTTTCATCCCCCGATAGGTCGGACACATCACGTCGTCGGTTTGCCGACAGGTCCCACAGCCGTTGCAGAGTTCGACAAGCTGCGAGAACCCGCCCTCGTCGGTGAAGTCCAGTTTCGTCTGGGGCTCGATCGACGTGTAGCCCGCACCGTACCGGAGGTTCTCGCGCATGTCGGTCGGGTTCTCGTCGGTGTAGACGACCTTGCCGGGGTTCATCCGCCAGTCGGGATCGAAGACCGACTTGACCTCCTGGAACGCGGCCCAGAGATCCTCGCCGTACATCTTCGGATTGAACGCGGTACGGGCAAGCCCGTCGCCGTGCTCGCCGGAGAACGAGCCGTGGTGTTCGACGACGAGGTCCGTCACATCCTCGGAGATCGACTGCATCGCCTGGACGCCCTCGTCCTCCTTCAGGTTGAGGATGGGCCGGATGTGGAGCGTACCGCTGCCCGCGTGGGCGAAGTACGCCGCCGAGGTATCGTGGTCGTCGAGGATGTCCATGAACTTCTCGACGTACTCGGCGAGTTCCTCGGGCGGAACCGTCGCGTCCTCGATAAACGGGTACGGCTTTGGATCGCCCTCGAGGCTCATCAGCAGCGGAATGGCCGCCTTCCGAAGCTTCCAGAGGTCCGCCTGCTCGTCCTCGGTGTAGGCCTCGAGGGCTTCGAAGGCGTCGCCCTCGTCGACGAAGTGGGCGTTCGTCTGCCCGATCGCCGCCTCGAAGTCGTCGTGGAGTTCCGAGTCGTACTCCAGCATCAGCGCCGCCTCCGTCCCATCGGGGATCGGCTCCTCGTAACGGGAGAACTGCTCGGACTCCCGGGCGAGCCTGAACACCTCGCTGTCCATCAGTTCGACCGCGCTGGGATCGAACTCGAGGGCTTCGGGGACCGCCTCGAGCGCGTCGATCAGGTCGTCGAAACAGTAGAGCACGAGCGCGGTCTCCTCGGGGAGCGTCACGAGGCTGAGCTCCGCTTCGACGATCACGCCGAGGGTGGACTCCGCGCCGACGAAGAGCTTCGAGAGGTTGATGACCGTCTCTCCGTCCTCGTTCTCGTAGATCACCCTGTCGAGGTTGTAGCCGGAGACGGTGCGCTTGAGGTCCGGGTAGCGGGCCTCGATCTCGTCGGCGTTCTCCTCGACGAGGTCGCGGACGGTCCGGTAGATCTCTGCCTCGCGGTCGTCCCTCGAGACGATTTCCTCGTACTCTTCGGAGTCGAGGACGACCTCGCGGGTATGGATCAACGAGCCGTCGGCGAGGACGACGTTCAACTCCTCGGTGTAGGCGTCGGTGATCCCGTAGCGAACGGAGTGAGCGCCGGTCGAGTTGTTCCCGATCCCGCCGCCGATCGTCGCGCGGTTCGATGAAGCGGGATCCGGCGCGAACTTGAGGCCGTACTGTGCAAGGTGATCGTCGAGGTGGTCCTGGACGACGCCCGGTTGGACGCGCGCCCGTTTCTCCTCAGCGTCGACCTCGAGGATATCGTCCATATAGGTCGACATATCGAGCACGACACAGCCCGGACCGACCGTCTGTCCCCCGAGAGAGGACCCGGCGCCGCGGGCCATGATCGGGACGTCGTGCTCGGCTGCGACGCGGACGGCGTTTCGCACGTCCTCCGTATCCCGAGGGAGGACGGCGCCGGCCGGACGAGCCTGGTAGATACTCCCGTCAGTCGAGTACAGTACCTGTGCGTACTCGTCGAACCGAACTTCCCCCTTGATAACCGATCGCAGATCGTCCGCGAGTTCGGCGTACTCACCGACGTCGCTGTAGTCGTGGTCGAGCGTAGTTCGAAACTCCTCGTAGTTGCTGAGATCGCCCTGTGGCTTTTCAACAGCCATCGTATTCTTTTTCGTACATCAATTATTATAAACCCTGCCATTAGTTGCATCCGTTACCTTCGAAAGGTACACTGATTGGGGACCGACCCGTGTCTCGAGCGGGTCGCCTCGAGCACTGATCAACGACTTTAAGAGAATGGTCGTCGGGAACTGAGATATGGAGTTCATCCATCTCAACATCAACGTCGCCGACGCCGACGAGACGATCGAGTTCTACGAACAGTTCGGGTTCGAGGAGAGCTGGGAGTTCGAAACCCCGGACGGCGAAACGAAAAACCGGTACATCGCGGACGAAAACGGGATCGAACTGCAGCTTTCCGATACCGACGGTGAGACGGAGTTCGAAGAGGGAACGGCCTGGGACCACCTCGCCATCGGCGTCGACGACGTCGACGAGGTGTTCGCGGAGATTGATCACTACGGCGTCGTCAAAGAACCGGGTGATCAGCCCGAGGCCGGTGCTCGAACGGCGTTCGTCTACGACCCGGACGGTCGGAAAGTCGAACTCGTCGAATCGTTAGACTGACTCCGGTGTAACGCGGCTCACCGGGTCCGGTACAGCGCGGCTCACCGATTCTACAGCGAAGCAAGGCGAGTATTTCGGGATTACCTCCCGGATGGTTCACGAAAGTCCGTCGTCGGTTTCGGCCGTCTCGTCATTGTGTGCCGTTCGTCTTCCGCCTATTCGCCTGTCTTCCGTCCAACTCCCGTCCGTGTTTCGTTCGTATTCCACCTCTGTTCCGCGATGGCGAATTGTGAACGGACGGGAAGACCAGCGAGGCGCGACTACTGGGTCCGGCTCGCTGACTCGAAGCAGTTCAGTTGTTCTCTATTCCAGAATCATTGCCAACGGTGAACACGCCGGCCAACTGAATTACACTCGTACATCTGTAAATAATTGAGATAGTGTCGCAGCGAAACGGAGAGGAACAAAGGAGCCACGCTCCGTCGTTTTCTATTCCAGAACGGTTGGCCGGAGAAAGCGTCCCCAGCGGTTGAGGGACATAGATTCGGAATTAACCACGGAGACGCGTGGTTGAGACTCTCTTCGCAGCAAAGGCGACTGCCAGTTCGGCGCCGTTCGATTCGCTATCCGAAACGGCATCGCCCGGGGCTGGCGAGGATCGGCAGGAGCGGGAGGAGTTCCGGTGTATCGCTGCCGGAAAACGATAAAACGAGCCTATCCTCGACACCGATAGACACATTGTTTGCTATGTGAGAACAACACTTATATTGCTCGTGATAATACAGTTGACTATGACGAAACGGGCGAAACACCCGGTCCGGACGACCGAGAAGTCGCTGCGAATCATCGCGGAGCTCAACCAGTTGGGGGAAGCGCGAGTGACGACGCTTGCGAACGAACTCGAGATGGGGAAAAGCGCGGTCCACAACCACCTCAGCACGCTCGAGAAACACGGCTACGTCGTGAAGGATTCGGAGACCAAAACCTACCGGCTCAGCCTCAAGTTCCTCGATATCGGCGGGCAGATCCGGAGCCAGAGAGACGTCTACAAGGTCGCGGAGCCGAAGGTCGAGGAGTTGGCCGAAGAGTCGGGCGAACTCGTCCACCTCGTCGTCGAAGAGGACGGCAAGGGCGTCTACCTGTGCCGTTCGAAGGGCGAGCGCGCGGTCGAACTGGACACCTACATCGGCTGTCGACACCACATGCACAGCACGGCGTTCGGGAAGGCGATCCTCTCCCGGCTCCCGGCGGATCGCGTCGACGCGATTATCGACCAACACGGGCTCCCGCAGGTGACGCCCCAGACGATAACGTCGCGCGGAGAACTCTTCGAGGAACTCGAGCGGACGAGAGAGCGCGGGTTCGCGGTCGACGACGAGGAGCGACTCGAGGGGCTTCGCTGTATCGCCGCGCCGATCAAGTTCGATTCGGACGTCATCGGCGCGATCAGCGTGTCGGGGCCGACCGCCCGGATCGACGACGACTGGGAGTCGAACGAGTTCGTCAGTGAACTCCAGCGAACGGTGAACGTGATCGAACTCAACAAGTACAACGTCTGACGACGCGACCGCTGTCAGCGATCCGTTCTGACGTTCTACGTCGCACGCCCGATCGTGAGTGTTGAGCCGGGAGAAGCCACCGACAAACGCCGATGGGAAGCGGACAGTACCTACGATTCGTGCGGCCGACCGTGATAGCGGCTACCGAGAGAGCGCACCACACAATATTAATAGTAGGAAAGAATACCGGTAATTGGATTCATGAGTACGCACACTGATCGCCTTCACGATCGGGAGTTCGTTCGGACGTTCTTTACGACCCCGACGGCCGTGAAAGGAGAAGACGATTCCGCCAAGATGCTGCGCCGTGCCGCCCAGCTTAGCGGCATCGAAGCGCCGGACGTCTGGGTGCCGGACAACGAGGACGCGACGGCCCCTTCGATGCGCGACGAGGGAATCGAGAACATCATCGACGTGTTGTCCGAAGACGGCGACAACGTCCCCGGCGAGGTCCACCCCCGCGTCGTCTGGCACCGCGAGAGCCCCGAGACCCGATACCAGGGCTTCCAGCAAATCCTCGAGCTCGCAGATCCCGAAAACGACGCCGTCGAACACCTCGACGGCGTCGTGATTCCGGAAGTCGGCGACATCGACGACTGGAAGAAGGCCGACGAGTTCATCACCATCGTCGAGAACGAGCACGGACTGGAGGAGGGGAGTCTGGCCATGTCGGTCATCGTCGAGAGCGGCGAGGCCGAACTGGCGCTCGGCGACCTCCGCGAGGAGATGGGCAAGCCCTCGAACAACTTAGAGCGGCTGTTCCTCCTCGTCGACGGCGAGGTCGACTACACCAAGGACATGCGCGCGATCACGCCGACTGGCGAACTGCCGCCGTGGCCGGAGCTGCGACACAACACCTCCCGCGGCGCGAGCGCGGCTGGACTGATCGCAATCGACGGCCCGTACGACGACATCCGCGATGTCGAGGGCTACCACGAGCGGATGACCGACAACCAGGCGAAGGGGATGCTCGGAATCTGGTCGCTGACCCCCGGTCAGGTCGTCGAGGCAAACAAGTCGCCGCTCCCGCCGAAGAACGGAAGCTGGCTTCTCGAGGTCGACGACCGCGAGATCGAACTCGAAGCGGAGGACGGTCGCTACGTTTACGAGGGCGACGCGATCGAACTCAAAGAAGCGACAGACGACCAGTACAGACTCAGCGTCGGCGGCGACGAGCGCGAACTCGACGGCGACGAACTCTCCCAGGAGCTTCTGGATCTGGCCTCCTACATCCCGAGTCTGAACGACATCGTCGACTCGATGGAGGAGTTCGAAGCGGCCAAGGAAGCCGGAAAGGGTGCGATCGCGATGGAGCGATCGGCGACCATCGTCATCGACGGCGTCGAGGTCGAGATCAGCAACGACCGAATGTGGGACGAGGCTACCTACCAGGCGGCCCAGACCCCGATCACGCTGTTCCAAGACGTCTACGAGAACCGGCCGGACCAACACGAGGACTTAGAGGAGATGTACGGCGAGGACCTCGTGGAGCGCGCGATGGTGGTCGGCTGATCAGGGCGCAATATTCAGAGAATCCGGTATTTTCTATATTAGAGGGGTTTGTGAGAGCGGTTCGGAGATCCGACGGTCAGTAGTGGTCCGGATGAAGACTGGTGGTCCAGACGAACAAGCGTCTCGGTGCTGGAAATTGAATACGGACGCCTCATAGAGGGAAGAGGAAGAATAGGTGCAATAGTTCAGATAGATAAAATAGATAGAAGGGTTGCAATAGGTGGAATAGGTGAGATAGCGACCGTGTATAGAGAGGACAGTTGAGAATCGAACAGGTCAGAGAGTACGTCTAAATCTCTGCTGGAAGACTCGCCCAACGGGAGTTACGCGGCTGAACGCCTGGATAGCAGTCGGTCGAGCGCACGCAAATGGATTGCATAACTTGTGCATTACTATAAGCGACAGCGACCGCATCAATCGCTCGATGGAAAGACGATAGCCGAGGAGACCCAGAACTATATAGTTTAATCCGTAAAGACTATCAGCAAGTTCCTGAATTTTACATTGGAAACTATGGCTAGATTATTTCGGTCGGCATGGCGACAATACCGATCAGTTCCGATCGTTTATCGAATCGGAGCAGCGTTCGTTCTCGGTGCTCTCGTTGGACTGGGAGTTGGTCAGCCGGCAACGTCACTGCAGCCGGTTGGTGATCTCTTTGTCCGATTACTCGAGATGATCATCGTTCCCATCATAATATTCACATTATTGATGGCGACGCGAGAACTCTCCCCGAAGAATTTGGGGAAGGTCGGCGGACAGGTCGTACTCCTGTATATCGCCACGACGGCTGTTGCTATCGCGATGGGACTCGGTATGAGCAATCTCATCAACCCCGGCGCAGGGATGACCGTAGAGCAGACTGACGTCCAGACCGAACAAACACCGTCGCTCGTGGATCAAGTATTCAATATTGTCCCTGAGAACCCGTTCGCTGCGATAGCCGAGGGGAACATTCTGGCGATCATATTCTTCACCCTCATCTTCGGTCTCGGGATGACAATGGTACGAGCAGAAGTCGAACCGGACTCAGCGGTCCGGAACGGCATTGACACCATCTTTGACGTAGTTGACGCCGGAGCAGAGGTCATGTTCAAAATCGTCTGGGGAATTATGGAATTCGGCGTCCTCGGTGTGTTCGCACTCATGGCAGCGTTGTTCGGGGAAGTTGGCGTACAAGCGATTAGTGCGTACTTCACTCTCTCCCTGACTCTCGCGCTTGCTATTGGCCTCCAGATTTCCCTCGTCTATCTGCTCCTGATCATCCGAGGAGCAGTCGGCGCTTCACCAGTGGCCTTCCTGCGTGGGATCAAGGAGGCGCTTATTACAGCACTCAGTATTCGATCGTCCACCGCAACGCTTCCCGTCACGATGTCGGATGCCGACGAGAACCTCCGTGTCGAAGAGCGCGTGTATGGCTTTTCACTCCCGTTAGGTGCGACGATCAATATGGACGGGACATCGATGTACCTCGGTATTGTCGCGGTCTTCGCCGCGAATATGGCCGGTGTCTCCCTTACACTGGTCGAACAGTTTACCATCCTGCTTACTGCACTCCTTGCAAGTATTGGCACCGCGGGCGTTCCCAGTGCCAGCCTCGTCATGATGACTGCGGTGTTGACGCAGGTAGGGCTACCACTCGAGGTCATTGGGATGATCGCGGGCATCGATCCACTACTCGACCGCCTTCGGACCATGAACAACATTGCTGGCGACCTCGCAGTGACCACGGTAGTCGCAAAGTGGAACGATGCGATCGATCTTTCGTCCGGCGTCTGGACCGAGACACCAGTCGAGTTCAGTGAAGAGTCTGTAAGCGTGTCAGACAACGACTGAGCGGAACCCAGCTCGAGTCGACTCCGATTCCGACGAACTCGAGCAACTTATACTACCAGTGGCTGCCGTATTACTACTGCTACTGGTCCGAATAAGAACAGCGAGAAGTACCCTCGAAAGCGCGACCACGCTCGAACGCATACTCGTCTCTATCCCATTGGGTGCCTCCACGTCAACGAACGGTGTCGTTCGTCATCATACTGTGCCGATTGCGGACACAAATACGACATTATAAACCATCGACTTCGACATTTATTATACTTCTTAACTTTCGCGATAGGACACAGGAAGCGAACTCGAGTGAACTCTACCATCGTAGTTAGGGAAGCTGATTCCAGAAATACGAACAAGATTAAGCACTTATTAGCCGTTCCGTGTGTTCGTTGCTGAAGCGGTTTAGAAAGGAAGAGGTTCTTCGTTTTACCTCTCTAAAGATATGTTTACTACTAGTCGGATCCCGTGCGTTTTGCATCTGAAATCGAGGCCACGCCGCTGGTAGGCGTCGTTCAGTGATTGATCGCTATCGACGAGAAACGCGGCGTCGGAGATGTCGTATTTGTCGAGGAACTCACGGAAGAACGAATTCTCAATGTGGCTTTAGCTAGTATAATTCACTCGACCGTATAATCCTACTCGAGCAAGGGCAGTCCGATAGCTAAACTGATCGACGAGAAACTCAGCCTCGGAAAGATCGTGTTTCTCGCGGCGTTTCTGCAGAAACGCAGCCACCTTGTCAGAGATGTCTCAACTAAATAATGAAGCGTCGAGAACCAACGTTGTCTCGATGTCTTTGCAGTAGAAGGCAAGACCGTTTCTTGTTGGTCTGACAGTAGTTTCGTCGACAGCGGTCCGCGACGGCGCCTTCTTCAGGACACGCGGTGCAAGTCGGTCCAGAGGAAGAACCCGGGCTCACCCGTCAGCGGCGACTTCGAAGCACGCGACTCGAGGATCGGGACCAACGTCAGAACGCGCCCAAATGGTCGTCCTGCGGTTCGTACAGGCCGCCGGTCATCCGTACCTCGTGGATCTCGTCTACCGTCTCACCAATCGATAGTCCGCGGTCGGACATCGCCGCCGCGACGACGCCGATCGGGACGCCGTTCTCGTACTGCTCTTGGAGCTGCCAGACAACATCCTTGAGACCGTCACTCGTGACGTCCTCGTCTAACTCCAACTGCGCGTGTTCGAACTCCACGTCGTGGCCCGTCACGCGATAGTGACGGCGGTGGAAGTCGATGATCTCGTTCGGGGCGTCGGTTCGCAGATCGACGTCGCACTCCGGACAGGACGCGACGTACGGTGCCTGATCTTGGGTACTCATGGGTTCTGATTCTGATTGTCGTGTTTCAGTGTCGATCGGTTATGCAGCGGCAATACCATCACGAGTCGTAGGCTTCCTGGGCGAGCTGGTGGAAGCGGTGGACAGTGTGTTCGTTGGGGCCCAGCTGGGCCTGAGCGAGCGCGCCCGTTCTGAGGCCTTCCCACTGGCGTTCGACCAGCTCAAAGTCTTCTTCCTGGAGCTGGCGGCTCGTCCGGACGAACTCGCGCTCTTCCTCGGAGAGTTCGCTATCGCGGAAGTAGTAGTCCGCGATGAGCTGGAAGCGGTCGGTGTCGATCGGATCGATGATGTAGGTGCCGTAGCCGTCGGCGGTGCCGTACATGTTGACCGTGAAGTTCGGCCAGAAGTAGTGGAACTGGGCCTCGTGCTCGTCGTGGATCCGCATCTCGTCCTCGACGTCCTGGGCGTGGGTGTAGTGGAGCACCCAGTGGTAGTCGTTGACCTCGAGTTCGGAATCGTTGAGCGAGATGCCCTTGATCCAGTCCTGATGGTTAGCCTGGCAGTGGTCGCACTCCGAGTAGTTACTCGCGAACACCTTCCAGTTGCACTCGACTTCCGAGACGATTCGGGTGGCATGTTCGTACTCCCCGAGGGGCAGCGCCTCGAGGCGGTCTTTCATCACGCCGGCCTGTTCGGCCAGCGGCATCGGATCCTCGTTGAGATTCAC